>JAZUIX010000086.1:0-2411 GCA_045642445.1 Bacteroidales bacterium
TTTTTCATTTTTCATTCTCCATTCAAAAAAGCTATCCCATACCTACGGCATGGGGATCTCTGTCTTGTTCGCCATTTCCCAGCCATACGAATGGCTGGCTACCAATGTTTGATGCCGATGGCATCTCTTGTATTAGAAACACCACGGCAAACGCCTCATAGCGAAGATGCTGCGCGAGGAACTGGAGGAACTGCCGGCATTCGTCAAATCCAGACGTTTCAAAACAAAATGGGACAAATAATGGTATAGGTTTTAGAAACTGAATGACAAGCCTTTAGAAGAAATCAGACTAACAAATCTTACAATCTTACAGTCTTACAGTTAAAAAAATGCGTTACACACCGACAGGTGCTTTAACCCCACACATCAGGACGAAAGTCCGATGTGTGGGGTATGTGTGACGAGAGAATCGCGTCCCGAGGGGACGCTCTAAAATCACATTTCAATTTTTATGCCGAGCGATTTAACAAATATGTTAAAACGTATTAAAATATAGCCGCAGATATGGCTCGGATATGGTTCGGATATCCTTCGCTTATGGTTCGCTTATGGTTCGCTCTGTAAGTGAGCAGCAAGTGAAGCACAAAAAAGCGACAAAACACGAAGAAATGTTAAAATAGTGACTGGTGACTGGTGACTGGTGACTGGTGACTGGTGACTGGGAGGGCGGGAGCCGGCTTTGAATTGAGAATTATTTGGCGGTAGCCAACTTTTTATTTTTCACTCTTAATTCTTTATTCAAAAATATTTTAAGGTATATTGTATTTGCATGGGATGCATTTAGAATTGTGGCTGACCTTCTTTAATAACCTCCGCCATACCCATCTGATTGGTGGCTTTTTACGAGGGCGTGCGGGGTGTGGGAAAATTTTGTTGCGCATAGTTGCCGATATGTGAAAAAAAAGTAGTATCTTTGCAAAAAAATAATAAAAGACTTAAAACAATAACATCTATGAAAAGCATTGCTATATTGACTGGCGGCGGTCCCGCTCCTGGAATGAATACTGTTGTGGCCTCGGTGGCCAAAACCTTTTTGCGTGACGGTTATCGCGTCATCGGCCTCCACGGCGGCTACAGCTCGCTGTTCACCGAGCATCCCCGTATGCAGGACCTCGATTTCCTCACCGCCGACGAGATCTTCAACAAGGGCGGCAGCATTTTGAAGATGAGCCGTTTCAAACCTACCGACGAAGATTTTGAGAAACGCTTCAACCTCTCGCTTTTCAAAGACAACGACATCAAACTGCTTGTCACCGTGGGTGGCGACGATACGGCCAGCACGGCCAACCGCATCGCCAAGTTCTTGGAGAGCAAGCACTATCCGATAGCCAACATCCATGTGCCGAAGACTATCGACAACGACCTTCCGCTGCCCAATGGTTCGCCCACGTTTGGCTACAATAGCGCCAAGGCACAGGGTTGCGTGATTTGCACCGCCGTGATGGAGGACGCCCGCACCAGCGAGAACTGGTTTGTGGTGAGCGCCATGGGTCGCTCGGCAGGACATTTGGCCTTGGGTATCGCGGGTGCATGCCACTACCCGATGGTGGTCATCCCCGAGTTTTTCAACAAGACCGAGATTACCGTGGAGAAGATTATCAAGCTGGTAGTGTCGTGCATTGTGAAACGCCGTCTGATGGGCATAGATTACGGCGCAGCCATGATTTCGGAGGGAGTGTTTCACAGCCTCAGCGACGAGGAGATCAAGAACTCGGGCATCCATTTCAGCTACGACGACCACGGCCACCCCGAGCTGGGCAAGGTGTCGAAGGCCCATATCTTCAACGACCTGCTGGAGCGCAAGGTGAAGGAGCTGGGGCTGAAGGTGAAGAGCCGTCCGGTGGAGGTTGGCTACGAGATTCGCTGCCACACCCCGATAGCTTTCGACCTGACGTATTGCAGCTTGATGGGTATGGGCGTGCATACGCTGTATAATCAGGGTTGCACGGGTTGCATGGTGTATTGCGACCATCAGGGCAACGTGTCGCCGCTGTATCTGAAGGATCTGCAGGATCCCGTGACGGGCAAGATTCCTCCAAGACTGGTGAATGTGGAGAACAACAAGGTGCAGTCGTATATCAACGACATCATGGATTACATCACTCCTGCCGACTATGAGGCCGCCAAGAAGTATCTGCCCAACCCCGAAGAATACGACTTCAAGAAGATCCTTAATTGGAATTGAATTTAGTTATGATTTATGAATTATGATTTATGAGTGTTAAGCGGCTCCCGCCCTACTTGTAAATCATAATTCAGAAATCATTAATCACATCACTCATAATTTAGAAATCAAAAATCATAAATCACTATGTACCTTCAACGTTTCATAATTGTGTTTGCTTTCGTGTTCGTTGTCGCGGGGGCGAGTAGGGGTCAGCAGCGGGGCGATGTGGTCGTGCTGTATGAGA
>JAZUIX010000087.1:0-8431 GCA_045642445.1 Bacteroidales bacterium
ATGCCCTCACCGGCTTGTTGGCCAACACCAACTACAACGTGAAGGTCCGCACCGTCTGCGACAACGACCAGTACAGCGACTTCGTAACCACCAGCTTCATGACCGAGCAGGAAGAAGGTATCGACGGTGTCGAGACCATGAACTGCACCATCTATCCTAACCCGACCAGCAGCGCCACCACCATCAGCGTGAGCGGTGTCAACGGAAAGGTGAAGATAGCCATCGTCGACATGAACGGTCGCACCGTCGCCTCCGAAACTATGGAGTGCGCCTCCGACTGCGTGAAGACTATGGATGTTGAAAACCTCGCCCAGGGTGCCTACTTTGTCCGCATCACTGGCGACAATGTCAGCATGGTCAAGAAACTCGTTGTGAGATAATAATCCCACAATAATCACCCTCAAAGGGAGCCCACATCTCGTGGGCTCCTTTTTTTCTTTACAAAGAAAGATTTTTGACAATTTTTTTCTTTACAAAGAAAGATTTTTGCCGATTTTCTTTCTTTACAAAGAAAAATTATTCTTTCTGTGGAAATAGCCATTCGTTTCATTCGTTTTATTCGTTTCGCATAATGTATCTATCGTAGAATCAATTTGTTACATGTGTTTTTCGTATCTTCTTTTTTGTTGGTTTTTATTGATATAAGCAACTTTATATCAGTGCGTTATATGGTGTCGAACGAATGCGAATGCGAATGGAATGAGAATGTGAATGCCTCGTATCTGCCAAATTTGTCAGATTTGTCAGCGGTAGCTTGCCTTTAACCGAAAAATAGTGACACATTTTTCCACAAAAGACATGTGCTATTTGTTAAGTGGTTGTTCGTTCTCTTATCGGGGTCTAAACGGGGTCTTATCGGGGTTACCCCGTTAAGTCCCCGCTAAGAGGCCGCTACATCCCCGTCTGGTCGACGACCCTAATGTGTTGGCAGGATGAAAAATATCACACAGATGGCTTTCGGAATTGAGATATGTGATGATAAAAATGTTAATTATTTGTAAATATGATTTAATATTTGTATATTTGCAAATCATAGTTTATTATGGAAAAATAGCGAAATGTTTTAAAATCAATACTATAATGAAAAAATTTGTACAATTACTCAGCTTTTTAGTTGTGATGGCTATTGCTTTCAATAGTCAGGCGCAAGGCATCAGCCTGCCTTATTATCACGACTTTGACAGCGATGGGGCAGGGGCTTCGTCGCCTTTGCCCACGGGCTGGAGCCGTCTCAGCGATTCTCCAAATGCGAGCTTTAGTTATCCGTGTGTTCAAACGGGTGCAACTCAAGCGCACAGTGGCACGCAGTGGCTTTACTTCACGTTCAACTCGGTGTCGGCTAACGCCACAAACGAGTATGCCATACTGCCGGCTATCGACATTGCGAATTATCCTATGAGCAGTGTCGAGTTCAAATTTTGGGCCAAGAATGTATCGGGTACTATTAACAATTTCTATGTGGGTGTGATGACCGATTCGACACAGGCCAGTACGTTTGTGCCTATCGACACGATTGCCCTCACTACATCTATGACCGAGTACACCGTTTCGTTTGAGAATTACACGGGTTCGGGACGCTTCATAGCTTTGAGGGTGAATCGTGTGGGCAATGGTGTCATATCGGTTGATGACATCTCCATTGTTCAGCGTGCCAACTGTGCCGCTCCTACCGATGTGGCTGTGAGTGAAATTACCCATAACTCCGCTCAGGTGTCGTGGACTGCAGGAGCCTCCTCCTCGTGGGCGGTGTATTGCACCCTTGGCACCACTACCGAGACTTTGTATTGCGACAATCCCAGTGCCGTTTTGGCCAGTCTCTCGTCCAATACAACCTATAGCGTGAGCGTTGCTGCCGACTGTGGCAATGGCACCTATAGCAATGCCACTACTCCTGTGTCGTTCAAGACGGCCTGTGCGCCCGTGACTGCCTCCGAGCTGCCTTATATGTATGGCTTTGAGGATGCCACCACTACAGGTTCCAATGGTCAGATAAGCAGTTGCTGGACTCGTCATGTGACGGGTGGTTCCACTACTAACTATCCTTATCCCTATTCTTCGCAGAAACACAGCGGAAACTATTCGTTGTATTTTTATAACAATGCCATCTCTGCCTCTACAAGGGTTACCTCTTGGGCAACGCTGCCGATGTTCGAGAGCCAGCTGAACACGCTGCAGCTTTCGTTCTGGGGCTATAAGTCTTCGTCTGGCTACGGCCATCTCAAGGTCGGTGTGATGAGCGACCCCGACGACTTCAGCACTTTTGTGAATCTGGCTGATGTGCAGGTGTCGGCTGTCTCCACCTGGGAGTATTTCGAAGTGCCTTTGAGTTCCTATACCGGTTCGAACGGCTACCTGGCGTTGGTGAGCAACGACGATGTGCTGAACTATATCTATGTTGACGACATCACGGTGGATGTGCTGCCCGCTTGTCCGCGTCCCACAACTTTGGGTGTGGACAATTTTGCCGAACATTCGTGCACGCTTGATTGGACCGAGAACGGCACTGCCACCGAATGGCTCGTGCAGTACACTTCGACCAATTTCACCACGGGCGATGTCACGACCCTTCACGCCATCTATCACCCCTTCATCCTTTCGGGTCTGAGTGCCTCTACGGCCTATCAGATCAGAGTGGCCTCGTTGTGCAACAATGGCGACACGAGCTCGTTCTCCTACATTATGGGCCGCACGCTTTGCGGCGAGGTGGATCTGCCTTTCTACTACGATTTTGAGAGCGACGGTAGCGGCACGGGTACGTTCCCCTATTGTTGGACTCGTTTCAACGATGCTTCGGGCACAGGTACTATAGCTTCGTATCCCTATATTAGCAGCAGTTCCGGCACTGCCCACGGCGGTAACAATTACCTCTATTTCTATCCCAGCACAAGTGCCTCTTACGCCGACAATGTGTATGCCATTTTGCCGGCCATCAGCACCACGGATCATCCCATGTCGGGCAACGAGTTGCTCTTCTGGGCCAAGATGGGTTCGGCAGGAGCAGAATACCCCTTGGTTATCGGCGTGATTAGCGACCCCGACACTGTTTCGGGCTTTGTGCCTGTCGACACTGTGGTACTCTCCAGCAATGTTTACAATCAGTTCACCGTCAGCCTGGCCAACTATACCGGCCCGGGCAAACATATTGCGTTCTATTCCGCGCGTCCAAGCACTTCGTCGTATAACCTCTATATTGACGATATCGAGATACGTCGTGCCTCGTCGTGTCCTACTCCCGAGAATGTCCGCGTAGTCTCCACCAGTGACGACCATGTCACCGTTGCCTGGAGTGGCGCTACCGACCATAGCGGCTTCACGGTGTATTACGGTCCCGCAGGTTTCTCCGAGAACGATGCCCTTACCGACTTTGTTATCGACACTACCTGCACCCTTGTCGGTTTGCAGCCCAGCACCGATTACGAGTTCTACGTGGTGGCTTCGTGCAGCATCGTCGAGGCTTATGCCTCTCCGCGCTACTCCTTCACTACCGAGTGCGCCCCCATCGACAGTTTGCCCTACATCGAGGATTTCGAGAGCTACAGCACCGGATCTTCCGCCACCATCGACCCGTGCTGGCACAAGGGTACCAACTATTCCACCGCCTATCCTTATCCTTACGCTACTGCCGCCATCCACGGTGCCGTAGGCCTCTATTTCTACGGCAACAGCAGCTCGTCGGCTTACAGCTATGCCACACTGCCCCGTTTCCAGGCCGACCTCAACACGCTGCGTCTCCGTTTCAATATGAAGCGTCATACCAGTTCGGGCGACAGCTATCATTCTCACCTCATTGTGGGTGTGATGAGCGACCCCTACGACATCGGCACTTTCGACACTGTCGCCGACCTTGATTATACTCCCCAGCCTGCCGGTTCGGAGCACCTCATCGAGGTCTCGTTTGAGAGCTATGCCGGCAACGGCCAGTACATAGCCCTGTTTGCACCCGCCATTGTGGCCTCCTCGTCGCACTATAATTATATTTATGTTGACGATGTGGAGGTAGACCTGCTGCCCAACTGCCGCAACGTTTCCAACCTCACCGCTTCCGATGTCACTTGGAACGGTGCCACCCTCACTTGGAGCAGCGCTGGTGAAACAGCTACCGCCTACAAGGTGGCCTACAGCACTCAGGAAGACTTCAACCCCGACACCTGCAGCAACGCCGTTGTGGTGAGCGACACCACCTACCAGATCTCCGGCCTCAACAGTTTCAGTACCTATTACTGGGCTGTGGCCACCATCTGCGGCGGGGATACCGCCGAATGGGCCACCAAGGCAAGTTTCGCCACGCTGTTCTATTGCGGCGACAACTTTGACAATATTGTCGACACCATCGGTTTTGGCACCTCCAGCACCAGCTCGTACACTATGTGTTGCAACGTAAACTATCCCATAGGATACTCCACCAACATCTTTACCGTTGCCGAATTGTCGGCAATGGGTATCCACGACAACAATCTCATCAACAGCATCTCGATTCATAGCGGCACCACGGGCGCCATCATCAACAACGTTGATGTCTATATGACCGAGACCGACATGGACGCCTTCAGCTCCACTCCCGCCAACGATACGATTGCTGTGCGCAACATGACCCATGTGTACCACGGCACCATCAACTTCACCTCTGGCACATGGACCGAAATCGTTTTCGACAGCGCTTTCCACTATGATGGTCAGCACAACCTGATGGTGACCCTCCGTCGTGGCGTCACCTCGGCAGCCGCCTCGTTCTACTACACCAGTACCTCGCCCGACTACCGCACCTGCTACGGCTATCGCACCGCTACAGGTACCACCTTGAGTGCTAATCGTGTCGCCAACCGCACCAACATGATCTTCAACATCTGCTCCGAGATACCCGCCTGCGAGCGTCCCTCCGACGTGGCTCTGACCTCGCTGATGCCCACCAGTGCCCAGGTGTCCTGGACGGGTTCTGCTGCCAACTATGAGGTGGCTTACGGTCCCGAAGGTTTCGACCTTGCCACCGCTGGCACCCATGCCTTCACCACCGGCAGCAGCTATACCCTCACTGGCCTCACCCCGCAGACCGCCTACGACTTCTATGTTCGCGGCATCTGCAACACCGTCGACACCAGCACCTGGATTCCTGCTTTCGCTATCAACACCCCCTGCTCCGCCGTTTCGCTGCCCTACACTGAGGACTTTGAGGCCTACACCTCCGGTTCCAACAACCCCATCAATCCTTGCTGGACAAAGGGCACCAATAGCACCACGGCCTATCCTTATCCTTATAGCACCAACGCTGTGACCGGCAACCTCAGTCTCTATTTCTATGCCTATCGTCCCAGCTCCACTACTTCCACACCTACCTATTCCTACGCTGCGTTGCCTGCCATGGATGCCCCCATCGACTCCCTGATGCTCACCTTCAGCATGCGCCGTTATAGCAGTTCCTCCGAAACCTACACCACCCGCATGGTGGTGGGTGTGATGATTGACCCCAACGACATCAACACCTTCCAGCCGGTCGACACCATCGACATGCGCAACGAATCGCCCCTGGCAGTCCGTCGTTGCGAAGTGGCCTTTAACAACTATACCGGCAACGGCCAGTTCATCGCCCTCTACGACGAGGTGCCTCCTCTCTACGGCTCTTCCTCTACGGCATACAGCTATGCTTACGTCGACGACATCTTGGTCGACTACATACCCTCTTGCCCGAGCCCTGACAATGTGACTGTCTCCAACATCACCCCCAACGGTGCCACCGTGTCGTGGACCGATCGCATCAGCACCCCCATGGGTTGGGAACTTGAATACGGTCCTGCAGGTTTTGTGCTCGGCAATGGTACCCGCATCAGCCCCTCTACCACATCTGCCACCATCACAGGCCTCAATAGCGCCACCTACTACGATGTCTATGTGCGCGACATCTGCTCCGCTACCGACTCGGGCGCCTGGTCTATGGCCACCACTTTCATCACCGACTGTGGTGTGATTACCAACATGCCATACGTCAACGGCTTTGAAATGGAGCAGGCAGGTGGTCAGAGCATCACCTCCTATCCCTCCTTCGCCACTTGCTGGACTCGTTTCAACAACTCCACGTCGGCTTCCTATCAGGGTCTGCCTTACGTTACCACCACCGAAACATACGTCCACAGCGGCACCAAGGCTCTCTATTTCTATGCTGGAGCCAATTCCTCCTCCACCGCCTATCCTTTCATTCAGATGGCTGTGATGCCCCAGGTCGACAACACTCTGTTCCCCACCAACACCTTGCAGGTGAATTTCTTTGCCAAGGGCAATTCCTCCTACCTCAACAACCTTTATGTGGGTGTGATGACCGACCCCACCAATGAAGCCACCTTTGTGACCATCGACTCCATCGCCCTCACTGGCACATACGATTATTACGAGGTGCCTCTCACCAGCTACACAGGCACTGGCGCATACGTCGCTTTCCGCGTCAATCGTGCCGCCACCGCCGTGTATGCCTATTTGGATGATGTCGAGCTCGACATTGCCTCCAACTGCCCGCGTCCCGAGAATCTCGTGGCCGACAGCAGCAACAGCAACAGTGTGCGCCTCTCTTGGGACGAGACGGGCTCTTCCACCCAGTGGGTCGTCGAGTATGGCTCCGAGGGCTTCTTGCCTGGCCATGGCACCGCTGTTGTGGCCAACAGCAATCCTTTCCGCCTCACCGGTCTCAACCCCAACACCCGTTATCAGGCCTACGTCCGTGCTATCTGCACCATCGACGACACCAGCCGCTACTGCCGTGTGCCTGTGGTGTTCACCACCTCGCAGACTCCTGCCGCCATGCCCTACACCTACGACTTTGAAAATGCCGCCGAGTGGGCCAACTGGCAAACCAGCAGCAACCAAAATATCGGCTGGGTCCGCGGCAATGCCGTGGCCGGCCAGGGTTCCTACAGCATGTATGTCTCTCCCGACAATGGCGCCACCTGCGGCACCAATCTCTCGCAGATTGTCAACGCCGTGGCCTACCGCGACATCGATTTCGGCAACACTCCCAACACCTTCGCTGTTGATTTCCGCGTCAATTGCGGCGGTTCCACCGATGGCAGCTACGATGGTGTGAGCGTCCTCCTTGTCGACCCCGCCACCCCGGTCGAATCCTACAGCACCGCCCTCACCACCCCGTGGGGCCACGTCAACGATGTCTCTCTCGGCACTGTTCGTCGCGACACCACTTGGGCCGATCATACCGTCTATCTCGAAAACGCCACCGGTGTTCGTCGCCTGGTATTCTATTGGTTCAACCAATCCACGGGTGCCACACATCCCTTCATGGGAGGCCCTGCCGCCATCGACAGCATCTCCGTCTACCAGCTCGGCTGCGACCGTCCTTATGCCCTTGAGGCCACCAATGTGGCTCAGCACTCCGCCACCTTCACCTGGTCCGGCGAGGCTGGTGCCACCTACGTCGTGGCATATCGTATGGCCAACACCTCCACCGGCACCGTCTACGACACCACCAACAACCTCTTCTACAACGTTTCGGGCTTGAATGCCAACACCTCCTACAATTTCTGGGTGCGCAAGATTTGCGACAGCGAAAATGTCAGCCCCTTCTCCTCCAACTGCTCCTTCACCACCGAGTGCGACCTCTATGTGGCCACCGACACCTTCTACGAGGACTTCCACACCACTCCCGGCACTGGCTTCAGTGACCTCGGTGTGCTGCCCTCCTGCTGGGAAGGCTACTCCAATGGCACCAACCCGGGTTATATGCCTCATGTGGTCAACACCGGCACCAGCTACTGGTATACCGCCAGCGACAGCAATTCCATCATCATGACCTCGGGTTCCGAAATCTACGGCAACACCAAGGTTGTCTGCTTGCCCCGTTTCCTCGAACCCGTGAGCAACCTCACCCTCTCTTATTGGATGTGCACCGAAAGCAGCACCAGTGGTGTGCTGAGCGTTGGCTATATGACGGGCGACAACTACGAAACCGACTTTGTCCCCGTCAAGAGCATCCCCGCTTCTTCCGCCACGATACATAACGGCATCGGCCTCCAGCCCACCCGTGGCCTCTACGACACCATCTCCTTCGATAGCGTTCCCGCCAATGCCGACCGTATCGCCTTCATGTGGACCTACAACACTTCGTTCTATTCCTGCTGCATCGACAATGTCAAGGTCACTTCCCAAGGCTGCACAGCTCCTGTTGTGACCGACGAAACCCACACCACCGATGCCGTCACTATCGGCTGGGTCGGAACTGGCGACACCTACCTTGTCAACATCAAGGAGAGCCTCGCCTCTGAATGGCCCGACGACGATACCGTCTCCGCCACCACCTACACCTTCAACGGCCTCCACTCCGCTACCAGTTATCAGATTCGTCTGCGTCAGTACTGCAGCGTTGCCGAAGAATGGTCGGATTGGACCTACTACAATGTCCCCACCGGCAGCCTCCTCTGCTATGCTCCCGACAACC
>JAZUIX010000088.1:0-5813 GCA_045642445.1 Bacteroidales bacterium
CGGTGTAGGCGTCGTAGCCGTAAAGCCAAATCTCGTAGAAGGACGAAGATATCTGTTCGGCCCACACATCGTTGATGAGAACGTAGGTGGGCAACTCGTCTGCGTAACCGCAATAAATCATCAGTTCGTCTTCATTGTTCAGCAAACTGACAGCGCGCAACGTCTGATTATAGGTGAAATACAAGGTGTTTGATGCCGAGACTGCCATCGTGGCAATCAGCAGGGCTAGGGTCAGAAACATCTTTTTCATGGCTGTGAAGTATTTGGGGTTCTTTTTATGATTTAGTATATCTTTTATTTCTAAAATTTTGCAAAGGTAACAAAAAAATTTGGTTTATGATGAAATTGTTAGAATTTGTTGATATTTTTCTTTACGATAAGTCCTTTCTTCGAGGGTATTTCTACCTGTATCATATTGTGTAGTAATACCTTTTTGTTGGCTATTTCTATGTCTAATGGTTTGGCTCCTTCAAATATTACGTTATGAAGAATAATGTGTTGTATTCCTGCTATGGGTGCATTTTGTTTTCGTCCTGTGTATTGGAACAGCATCAGTTCCCTCACCTCTTTGTCGTATCCGAGTGTGATGCTGTCTATTTCCACATCGGGCAACGATACATTGTTGTCGAGTTCCTCTCTTCCAGCCATTGCGGGATTGATTCTTCCCGCCTTCATCAGGGTGTGGTTGTCTTCGGTGAGGTGCCAGTCGCAGCGTTTCATGCTGAGTGTGAAATGGGTATAGGCGTTATACGAATCTTCTATCAGCACCGGTGTGAAATTGTCGAACCTGCAATTGTCGAAACTGATATTGCCCACCACCGACGAGAACTGGTTGTAGCTGTTTTGTTGTCTGCAATTTTTGAAGGCAACATCCCTGCCGTAGCAGTGGATGTCGAAACGGTCGAAATCGCAGTCCTCCATCGTTGTGTTGCACATGTTGTTGGTGCCGAAGATGCCCCATTCCGATCGGGCGAAAAGATGGCTCACTCGTGTGTCGCGCAGGTTGTCCATCAAAAGTCCGTAACCCGAATGGTCTTTGTGCGAGTAGCTGCCCATCAATGTCACCGAATCTATCCACACATCCGCACAGTTGTATATCTTGATGATACAGTCGTCGTTGAGCGTGCTTTCGGGTGTCACTACGGTGACGTTCTTCATCGTCACTCCTACGCAGTTCTCTATATCCGTCAGATACACTCTCGCTGTCGAGGCACTGTCGCGCAACAGGGTGATGTTGCCGAAAAATACCTTTTCTTCTTCGATACGTCTACCACGTATCACCGGTCTCGATGCCGTCCCTTGATAGGGTAGGACAGGGGTGTCCGAGCTCCGAAGTCCTCGAACCCGTAACAGCTCTTTGCGGTAATGGCCATACGTGTGATCCTCGCGGTTGCGCACCCAAGGTGTGCTGTCGGTCACCTCTACGAGCCAATACGAATCCGAAATCCCCAGTGTGCTGAAGTCTCCGCCATCAATGGCATGGCACAATGTGTCGTTGTGACCTTCAATCTGCTCCATTGGCGGACAAAGACTGAATAGGAAAAGACCTTTCGTTGTGCTCTTTACACGGATGACCACATTGCCGAAATCGTTATAATGAACAAGTGGTATGCTCTTGGCATCTGTGGGTATTTCTATGTCGAGGGTGTCGATACCTTTGTATGTCACCGTGGTGCCCTCGGCAACGGCCTCATGGTGGGTGTTCCACAGCACCCAGAACCTCGCACTGTCGCTTGCTGCATCCCTCAACCCAAAGTCCCAGGGCGACAAAGGCTGCTGCGACTTGGCGCTATGAACAATGAACAATAAGAGTAGCGTTGCGACCAGACATCTCCTCATATCACTCCCCCTCTTCCCAAAATTCGGCATGTTCTATGCCCAGCTCTTTGGGATTGAAAACGGGTTTCTTGCCGGCTTTCTGCTGGCGCTCATAGCTGCGCAAGGCTTTGAATGCCTTGCGCGAGAGCAACAGGATGGCGATAATGTTTATCCACGCCATCAGCCCCACTCCCATGTCGCCGAGGTCCCATATCACTTTGGCCTCCTTGAGGCTGCCGAACAACACGGCACCAATGAACAGCACCCGCAGCACATACACCACCACCTTCTCGCTCTTGTCGTCACCGAACGACTTTTCCTTCGCATCGATGTTTTTCAAAGCTTGGGCATCTCCGCCTTGGCGGCGAATACGGTTGCTGCGACGTTCACGAATCTTGCTGAAGAGGTATATGAGGTTCGTCTCGGCGTAATAGTAATAGGCCATCACCGTGGTGAAGGCAAAGAAGAAGAGGGTGACGCTGATAACCATGCCTCCCCAATGCTGTCCCAAGAATGTCCCTAAGGCCGCAATGGAATAGCCCACACCGGGTTCGCCCAGCTCGGCCACCTGCGACTGCACCAGGTATCCTCCTGTGGCGGGATCCACCACGTTGTAGCATTTCGTGGCCAGAAGCATCACCGCCGTGGCCGTGCACACCAGCAGGGTGTCCACATACACCGAAAAACCTTGCACCAGTCCTTGTTTCACAGGGTGGTCCACCTTGGCCGCTGCTGCCACGATGGGGGCGGTGCCCTGACCCGCTTCATTGGAATATATGCCTCGTTTCACACCCCAAGCCACAGCAGCACCCATGATGCCGCCCAAAGCTTCGTGTGCCCCGAAGGCGCTCAGAATCATATCGCGGAAAGCCCCGGGAACACTGGGGGCGTTGGCTATGAGCACTATTATCGACAAAACGACGTATGCTATGGCCATGAAAGGGGTGATGATTTCGGCCACAGCCGAGATACGTTTCACTCCCCCTATCACCACCAGCGCGATGAGGGCGGCTGTGGTGAGGCCTATGATCCAGGGCGCCACATTGAATGTCGAGGAGAACGACATGGCTATACTGTTGGAGTGGATGGGAGGCAGACACAGGGCGCAAGCCAGCACCGTCACCACGGCAAACAGCACCGCCAGCCATCTGCAGTTGAGCCCCTTTTCAATATAGTATGCGGGACCGCCGCGCAGCTGGCTTCCGTGGCGTTGTTTGAAAATCTGTGCCAGACAGGCCTCGGCGTATGCTGTTCCTGCTCCGAAGAAGGCAATGATCCACATCCACACGATGGCTCCGGGACCGCCAAAGCCTATCGCCATGGCCACACCCACAATGTTGCCCGTGCCCACACGGCCCGACAATGCGAGGGCGAAAGCCTGAAACGAGGATATGCCCTCCTGCTGGGTCTTGTCGTTTTTGAACAGCAGCCGCACCATCTCGCCGAAATGACGCACCTGCACAAAACGGGTGCCAAACGAAAAATACAGAGCGGCCAGCAGGCACAATCCCACCAGCGGCCAGCTCCATACATAACTATTCAACAAAGATATTATTTTGTCCATAGTGTTTAATGTATATTGTTACTTCTTTCCTTTAAGCAAACCTCCCAAAAGGTTGCGGCCCAGTTTGAAAGCGGTGTTCACCAACTCTCTCTTGGCTTTGGTGGCGGCCATCTTTTCTATCGAACCCAGTATCGACTGGTCTTTCTCTCTCTTCTTTTGGCGCTCGGCGGCAGCCGCTTCGCGTTCCTCGGCTTTACGCTGACGTTCGGCCTCTTTCTGTTTGCGTTCCTCTTCCTTGCGAATACGCTCCTCCTCCTTCAGCTGGGCGGCTTCCTCTTTCTCCTGCTGCATCTGTGCCAGGCGGGCGGAGAGAATCTCAAAGGCCGACTCGCGGTCTTCCAGCTTGTCGTAGTGGCCGTACATGTCGTTGGTGTTGCGTATAATCTGCTGGCGTTCATCCATAGTCAGGGCGCCTGCCTGACCCTGCGGGGGGAGGATGATGGCACGCTGCACCATGTTGGGGATGCCCTTCTCGTCGAGGAACGACACCAGCGCTTCGCCCACACCCAGTTCGGTGATCACGGCCTTGGTGTCGAAATCGGGATTGGGACGGAACGTGTCGGCAGCCACATTCACGGCCTTCTGGTCACGAGGCGTATAGGCGCGCAAAGCATGTTGCACACGGTTGCCCATCTGTCCGAGGATGGTGTCGGGAATGTCGATAGGGTTCTGGGTGCAGAAATAGATGCCCACACCCTTCGAACGTATGAGGCGCACAATCTGTTCTATCTTTTCCTGCAGAGCCTTGTTGATGTCGTTGAACAGCAGGTGGGCTTCGTCGAAGAAGAACACCAGCTTGGGCTTGTCCAGGTCGCCCACCTCGGGCAGCTGCTCATACAGCTCGCTGAGCAGATACAGCAGGAACGAGGTGTAGATCTTGGGCGAGTTGATTATTTTGTCCGAAGCGAGGATATTGATCACCCCCTTGCCGTTCTGCGACTGCAGCAAATCGAAGATATCGATGGCGGGTTCGCCAAAGAACTTGTCGCCCCCCTGGTCCTGCAGGGCGAGGAGGCCTCGCTGGATGGCGCCCACCGTGGCGGTGGAAATATTGCCGTAGGCGGTAGTGTACTGTGCGCGGTTGTTGCCCACCTCTTCAAGCATCTTGCGCAGATCCTTGAGGTCGAGCAGCAGCAGGCCTTGGTCGTCGGCAATGCGGAACACAATATTGAGCACATCGCTCTGGGTGTCGTTCAAGTCGAGGATGCGAGACAGGAGAATCGGACCCATCTCGCTCACCGTAGTGCGCAGCGAATGGCCCTGTTCGCCAAAGATGTCCCAGAAAGCCACGGGCGAACCCTGGTATTGGAAACCCATCTGGTCGAGGTGGTTGTCGGCAATACTCTTTTCAAAATGCACATTGCCTCCGCCGGCCTTGGCAGCACCCGAAAGGTCGCCTTTGATATCGGTGGCGAACACGGGGATCCCCATGGCACTGAACGTCTCTGCCATATTCTGCAGAGTGCAAGTCTTGCCGGTACCCGTGGCACCGGTGATGAGGCCGTGGCGGGTGGCCATTTTGGGTACAATTCCGAGAAAGAGGTCGCCACTTTTGGCGTTGATGATTTGGCCGTTGTTGTCAATCATAATGGGTCTGTAGTTTAGATGTTAATAAAAATCCCTATCCATAAAAATGGATATGTCAACAAAATTAACGTAAAAACAAAAAAAATATTGCCCTCCCCACCAAAAAAAACGACAATAACCGAGAATGTCCGAAAAAACAAAAGCCATATAAGAATGAAGAATGAGGCTCCCGCCCCACTCTTCATTCTTTATTCACAATTTTAAATTCTCACGGCATCACTCGGGGCAGTCTTCACGGATGTGGGTTCCCGGGCCCCATGTATTGCCAAAGGCAGATCCCCAAACATCATCGGTGGCATAGGCCTGCCCCCTCCCGCTTGGCACATGAAGCGTGGGGTTGCTATAAATGTTTATGCAGCTAAAACAATTATTACCTTCATCCCAATCGCTTTGTGGAGGGTTTTGTGCCTTGCAGTAAATATCGGTGATTCTGTTACAGAAAGCGAAGATGCCTGTGCCCAAACTGCCGAGGTTGGGACCCAAAGTTATACTTTGTATTCCTGATTGATAAAAAGCATTGTTATCAATCCTGGTTATGCTGGGGAGATTGACAGTGGTGAGTGCAGAACAATTTGAAAAAGCGGCAATTCCAATACTGGTTACGCTGGGGAGATTGAGCGTGGTGAGCATGGAACAATAAAAAAAAGCATTGTTTCCAATACTGATTACGCTGGGGAGGTTGACAGTGGTGAGCGTAGAACAATATGAAAAAGCATTGTTTCCAATACTGATTACGCTGGGGAGGTTGACAGTGGTGAGCGAATAACAATATTGGAAAGCCCCGTAAACCAACGTCTTCACACCCGGCATGGAGACGGAAGTCAAGGAACCACATTCGTAGAAT
>JAZUIX010000089.1:0-2885 GCA_045642445.1 Bacteroidales bacterium
CCCAGCTCCAACTTGTATGGGTTGAGGTAGGAGGTCTTGGTGGAGGTGCTGTGGAGGATGTTGTTGTCAGATCCAGACCCGAACTCCCACATGCGGCTCCCGCTGTTCTTTCCGGCAAAGAGATCTACGCCAAAGTCAAAATAGCGTGTCTTGGCTGGCGACCAGGTCAGCACCACGGGGATGCCCACATATGACGACGTGGCGATGTTGGCGAAGTGGTCGGCGCCGTCGGCCAGCTGCAGATGACCGTTGCCGTCCACCTTCACCTTGTGGCTCATCGGGGTGAAATCGAATCGGAAGGCCCATCCGGTGCTCAGCTTCAGATGGGGGTTGAGCTGGAATCGAGTTTCTAACGGTATGTTCAACTCGAAGTCCATCACGCTGGCGTAGGGGCTGCTGATGGGGGCTCCGCTGATGTTGGTCAGCCAGCCCGTCTCCTTGTTCCAGCCGGCTGCTGTGGCGTGGAACTTAATGCTCGTTTGACAATACAGGTTGAGGTTGCCGTCCCATTTCGTCTTGTTGAGGTCCTCCACTGCGATGTGGCGGATGGTGTCTTCGTGACATTTAGATGGAAAACGATTCCCAACCACAACCGCACTCGAATCGGGGAAGGAGTAGCAATTGGTGCCGTGACCTTTTTGGAGCGCCACAAACAGATCATCCTGCTCATGGTGATTTACCGATAATTGTCCCTCGCCATAGACGTTCACACTTAGTCTGCCTCCCGACAGGGTGTCAACCTCAAGGATGCCATCGTAAATATTGATGTAGGCGGAGTATTTCCTGCAATGGAGCCTGCCCACCTTAAAATAGGAGCCCTCTTTAAGTTCTATGACCGAAAGTGTCAGGCTGTCGGCGCTGACCGAGGAGCCTGGCATCAGGCAAAGGTCTATGTTCTGGAAATTGGCGTGAATCTCCACCTCGCGGCCAAGGAATGTGATGCCGGCCCGTCGCAGGGTGAGGGCCTTGTCGGCATAGGTGAATATCTCATTCTCAATAAGCTTATCAGCCTCATCAGAATCATAGCTGATGAGCTCCAGATAGATGGAGTCGTCGGTGCGGGGCACCAGCTTCACTACCCAGCCGGCATGGATATTGATCTTTTTTACCGGGTCGTCGAGTATCTCTCTGTAAGAGTATCGGTTTTGTGCGGCAGCCGTGGCGCTCAGGGCCAGCAGGGCTGCTATAAGGAGGATAATTCTTTTCATGATTCTTACGATTAATTATGTTGTACAATAACCATGGTTTTCTTTTTTTCTTTAGGTGGGTTCTACAAATTCATTTCTTGCGATTTTGAATGGATTGTCGAACAGGTTGCTGTGCGAAACGAGGGCGCATAGCGGGCTATGCAACCGAGTGACAAGCAGCAAGATGCCGACAAGGCTTCAAAAGCGCAGGAAGTTTCAAAAACCGAGAGCAGAGCAAACTCGTTTGCTTTGCCGAGGTGCAGAAACGCAGACGAAGTCAAAAGATTTATATTGCACATCATTATTACTTTTTTGTTCAATCGGTGAATTTATAGAACTCACCTTTAGAACGACATTGCCAGTAGGGGCATATCCTCGCGGATGGGGTTGCCGAGGATGTCGGTCTGGGGCTTGGGCCTGGGTTGGGTCTGGGATTTGGTTTTGTAGGCCACCAGTCCGGTTATCTCTATCCTGATAGTCTTAGGCGTCTCGGCCTCAGCTGGCAGTATGGGCTCTTCGGGGGCGTAGGCCAGAAGTTCCTCTGTCAGTATTGGCTCTGCTAACGGCTCTTCCTCTTGGTTCGGTTCCTCTTTCTCAATAGTCGGTTCGTCGGTCACTGCTGCTGTTGATTTGGCTACAACCTTGGCGGCGGTCTTCGTCGCGATTGTCGGCGTGGCGGCCTCTGCCACTACGATAGCGGGCGCCTCCCGATGGCTCTGGGCCAGCATTGGGCCGGGGGTGGCGGGCTGCTGCGGCTGCAGCCACAACCAGGCCGTGACTGCCACGGCGGCCACACAGGCTGCCGCCACGCCATAGCGCCACCAATAGGGGGTGTGCTTCGTTGCCTTGCCGTGGGCTATCTGCTCCACGCGCTGGTCGTGTTCGTGCCACAGCTGCTCTATGCGCTGCCAGTCGGCGTCGGGTGACTTTCTGTTCATAATTCTACCTCCTTGCTAATTTGGATCAGGTGTTCTTTCATTCGTTGGATGCGTTTCTTGACGGCATCTTGGCTGATGCCGAGGATGAGGGCCATGTCGCGCAGCTTCACCTTGTCGAGGTACATTCGCAGCAGCGCCTTCTCGTCCGAGTCCAGGTGGGCAGTCATGGCGTAGAGTTTGCTCACCATCTCGTCCTCGGCCTCATGTATCAGCAGTTCGCATTGGGACTCGTCGAGCCGCACCAGGGGCACCGACAGCGACCGATGCCGCTGCTGGTCGATGGCCGTGTGAAGTGCCACCCTATAAACCCAGCTGCTCACGGCACGGCGGTCGATGTTGGACGACCAGCCCTCCCACAGCTTGCAGACGATGTCCTGATACAGGTCACGGATATCGTCCGTCTCCCTATGGGTGAACATCAGGCAGATCTTGAAGAGTATGCCTTGGCATCCTTCTACTGCCTGAGTAAAAGCCTCTATGTCGTTTTGGCGCTTCATCACTATTACTAAACGCAGAAATGACAAAAAAGTGACTTCTGGCTTGATTTTTTTCGAATTCCACCTTGCAGACTATGCTATTGCAACGCTAATACCAATAGGTGACCTCTTAAAAATCGACATACGAAATTTGTGGTCATTCTTTTGCGAACAAGACTTTTCTTCGGCTCGGCATAATGAACAGTTCATTCCGCTATTCGTTGGATTTGATTGTTATTCAAAGGTACTCATGACCTTCGGTTCTCGCTCCTCTGAAAGGCTGT
>JAZUIX010000090.1:0-2435 GCA_045642445.1 Bacteroidales bacterium
ACCGCCGAATATTTCAGAAATATCAATGTTGACAATCGGATAATTTATAAAAGAACAACCCACAACGGATAATGATACAAATCAAAATGTCACAAACAATGAAAACATCATGAATATCCTCTGACGAAGTCCCGCCCAAAGAATGCGCCGGTTGGTGCGGGGCGATGATTTTGGAAGGTGCCCCGTGGGAGGGCCGCAGAAGTCTCACAAACAGAAACGGCCCTTCCCACCCACAGCACCTGAGGCATAGAAACGCAATGCGAGCCAGTTGCCTTTGTTGGTAATAACTCAAAAAAGCGGATTCTATTGTATGAAACACGAAAAGTTTGCCGTGAGTCCATGCAGCATACAGACATTTTCGGAGAGTATTGGCACTATATACTCTCCCTTGCAAACAATTGTAATAATATCAGAATCTGACTTTATTATGCTTAATTGTATAAAAAACACAACATCATGTAAGCGGATTGCGATACTGACGCTGGCCATTATGTTAGGCCATACTGCAATCCACGGACAAATTAACAAAATATTCAAGACTGGTGAAATTCAAACATCCAACACCATTGTCAAATCATACAAAGGAATTGCCAACATTATCTATACCGACCACCTTTCATACGATGCAACGGCTTCTATTTCAGGAACCGATCCCCAATTCCTTTATGTGCCTAACGGAAGCAATAACTATAAGTCTGTAACCATTCCTTCGAGTGTTCTCACTTTGACGAAACCCCGCATTATGGATTTTGAGATACTTGGCGACACGCTCTATTTCTGCGGATATGAAGATTTGTCAACTTCTAGATTTTCACCTGAATATAGAGGCATCATCGGCTTTTTCAACATCCAGAATGTGTTTGATGGTGTGCCAACAGCCCAAATAACAGTTTTAGAGTTCAACCTCCAGTCGCTTTGCGTGAACAAGGTGTCAAAAATGGAGGTCTTCAGGGCCGACAACGGCTTACATATTGTTTGTATGGGCGGAAGTGGTACAGACAACAATACGTTTTCATCGCGTTTTATTGCCGATGTGGTGTATGATTCTCCAAGCGATCAATGGTGGTACTATATCACATCTTCTGGAAGAGAAATGTTCAACGATATTGCCGTCACAGACAACTATGCAGTATCCATTGCTTTCAAAGACACCTACGATAAGATTTGGATGAGGGTGTTCAACAAACCTCGGCGTGTGGCTTTCTGTGGGGATTATAAAGATGACCCGAGCATTTTCTTCCACAATCGCCGTGCCCACCCCATCCATTCATATCAGGCATCATGGGTTGACAACGCTATTGGTACGGGCTATTTGCATTACGGCAATCCGCTGATAATACACACCAATGGCGACTCTGTCGCTTTTGCATTCAACAATCATTTCGCCCCCGACGGAACTGTCTATGGTTCCACCGTCAAGCATTTGTCTGTTCTCGAACTGTTGCGCGAGCGAACCCGAGCCAGCAGCAGTCCATTCAGTACGGTATCAGCATCAACTACTGTTGAAATGGGTGGAAATAGTTCGGATGAAATGCCTGCACTTGCAGCCACCACCAATCCGCCTCTTGGGTTAAATGTGGAAATAGCACCGATTATCTCCAGCCGTGATAGTTTCCTTATTCCTCTCCAATACAACCGAATGATTGACCAAGATATTACCGATGTACCTATCACAAGTGCCATGGTCAGCGGACAATGGGGCATCCGCAGTATGGCGTTCGACCCTGTAAACCGACAAATCTTGTTACTGCAATTTTTAGAATACCCTGCCCGTTGGTTAGGTTCCTATTTCTCGACACCCATTTCTGTAGATTGTTTCAACCTCAACCACCCTGAAGATGTAGAAAGACACTATATTAACGATTGTCCGTTTTCGTCAATGACAACCAATCCTGTCAACAGAACCTTTATTGTGGCAGGTCCAGAAAATAATAATTCAGATTATTTGATTTTTGGCGAAAAAGGATACACTCATACGGAATCTTGTTTCCGATACGATAAAATACATGCATTTTATCCTGGTAATTATTTATATTCCAATATATATGGGCCGAATTGGTCTAATTTTGATTTCAACAGAGTGGAGCCAAATAGCAATGAAGCAATTGAACAAAACAATCCAGCCTTCAACATCGTCCGAATATCGCCCATTGTCAGTAGTGCTAACGCTGAAATTATTTGTGATTAATAGTCTATTATTCTAATATTCAACAATATGAAAAAGTCTTTTATCTGCACAATTTTGCTGCTTATCTGCAGTACATTGAATGCCCAAGTGTCGCACCCGCAAGACACCCTTGACAGCCGTGTGCCCAACTATTTCTACCAGTTTTGGTTCGACTCCATTGATTGCGTAGTACGACATGGTTATTGGGGTTGTAACAAGTTAATTAGAGATGCTTATACGGATGAGACGGGCAAATACAACTATACTG
>JAZUIX010000091.1:0-12953 GCA_045642445.1 Bacteroidales bacterium
GTTTGCGGAACAAGCCTCTACCTAATTGATCAATAATTTGATTTCGGTTTGCCCATGCAAATGCAACAGTTTTCGCTTTTGCAGAACATCCCACTGATATCAAAGCATTTCGCAAGTCGTCGGCTGTGAACTCATCAGGCAAGGCCGCAAAGACTTCGGGGTAAGAGATGCACTTCCCTTTCGTCTCTATCTGATCAGCATACGCCACCAAACTGTTCAGCATATACGATGCCACCCAGATGGCGAAGAGGCTCACCAGTTCTTTGGTGCGGCGGTCTTTCTTGCAACCGTAGAGGAACCATGCCAGCATCCCGGCACGGAAGCCGACCAGCCCGGGACGGAGGTAGAGCATGGCGTGTTTTGCGCTCTCGGCATCTTTGGCCTTCTCGCGGACGGCCGCCTCCCCGTTGTGTTGGATTTGCAATCCAACACGATATTCTATCAGGATTTTCAATCCGCCAACATTTTCGTTGTGAACAATTTTCATCTGATGCGGAATGAAAGCTGGTGAAGACGGATTCGAAATCCTAAAAATAACAAGGTGCGGATTGCAAATCCGCACCAACGTGGATGAGGGTTTTTAGTTTCGTAACACAGGTAATTCGTCTCAAGTCGGAATGCAGTTCTTAACTCTTAACTAATCAAGTTGCTTCCGCAACTTTTTTTTTGCCGATTCGAAAAAAAGTTGTATTTTTGCAATTGCATATTATATATTATAAACAACACACAGAAATGAAACCAAATTACATGTCACCAGTTGTGAAAGTGGTGGAGTTCAAGGTGGAACGGGGCTTTGAGGGCTCGAATGTGAGCCTCTCGTTCGAAAAAAACAATAATGAGTTTTTGATGGATTTCTACGAAAACTACGGCCCACGCAACGAACAGTTCAGTCGCACCGACCACGATGAAACATTCTTTAACTAATACCCCGAGGACAACATTATGAAAAAACTGATATTACCCTTCGTCGCCCTGCTGATAGGCATGGCGGCATGTCAAAAAGAAGACACCAACGTGCTCACCCTCGAGGTGGAACACTACAACGGCGACGCAAAGATGCACATCGACAATCAGGACTTTGCGGTGTGGGACGATGGCGACACCGTGTGGCTGAGCGGAAACGCGAAGCGTGTAAACGTGGACAACACCAACCACCGTGCCACCATATCTGCCCAAGACATATATTCCCCTTTCTATGCCAGTTATCCCTACAAAACAACAGCATCAGGAATGACTTCTGCACGAAGCTATACAATAAGCCTGCCCAAGGTGCAGACCTATCGTGAAAACAGCCAAGGCCAACAGATTGTTGCCGCCCCTATGTTTGCGTACGCTGAATACAACCCAGAGGTTACCACCACACTGACGTTCCGCAACATCGGCTCCGTCCTGGCTGTGAAGGTGATGAACTATACTTACGACCATCTCCGCGTTCACAGCATCCAGGTGATTGCCGACAACCAAAATCTTTGGGGCAGTAAAACTTTTCAGGCGAACAACATCGACGCCCTTGCCCTTGACGGCCTCGCAAACGGCGACGATACCGTGACCCTCAACTGCGGCGACGGCGTTGAGGTGCCCGCCGAAGGCAAGGTGTTCTATATCGCCCTTCCCACCATCTCTGATGCCCGCCTCACCGTAAAAGTGGATGACGGCTACGGCATCTACACCCTCTACCAAACCACCAACACAGCCACCTTCGACCGCAACACCCTCCACCAAGTGCCCTTCAAAGCCTCCGAAAGCAACTGTGAAGACTATGCAGATCGCCAAAATTGGATAAAATACACCGCCATCAGCAAACTTTCAGGTTTTGAAGAAGGAAATGAGGCATGGGGAAAAAGAATACTCCATCATGACTATGACGTAACAAGTCTGCAAGGCACCATTACATTCAGCTCCGAAATAACCGAGATACCCATCTATGCATTTTATAGAAATGGTGCACTTTTATCCATAAAACTGCCCGAAAGCGTCGAGACAATTAATCAGAATGCATTCTACGAATGTGGTTCCTTGACTTCCGTCTCCATGCCGGGTGTGAAGACGTTGGTTTACGGGGCTTTCCAATATTGTTATTCGCTCACCACTGTCAATCTCCCCAGCGTAATCAGTATTGGAGACAATGCTTTTTTATATTGTTCCATGCTCACCACGCTCAATCTCCCCAGCGTAACCAGTATTGGAATTGCCGCTTTTTCATATTGTTCTGCACTCACCACAGGCAATCTCCCCAGCATAACCAGGATTGATAACAATGCTTTTTATCAATCAGGAATACAAAGCATAACTTTGGGTCCCAACCTCGGCAGTTTGGGCGTGAACGTCTTCGCTTTCTGTAGAAGCATTGCCCATATTTACTGCAAGGCGCAAAACCCTCCGACAAGCGATCGGAATGAAGGTAGCAATTGTTTCAGCGGCATGAACATTCATAGCACACCCACGCTTCATGTGCCAAGCGGGAAGGGGGAGACCTATGCCAATGATGATGTTTGGGGACCTGCCTTCGGCAATACATGGGGCTCAGGAACCCGCATCCTTGAAGAAACAACCTGGCCGGACGAGTGATGCCCTAAGAATTTAAAAATTGTGAATAAAGAATGAAGAGTGGTGCGGTTGCCACTCTTCGTTTTTTATTTTCATTCAAAAGGTTTTTCAGCATATTCATGTCGGGGTTATCGGCGGGGAAGTTGATTTGGGCTTGCTGGTAGTATGGCAGGCGTTGCTCCGTTGTGTTGGATTTGCAATCCAACACGATATTCTATCAGGATTTTCAATCCGCCAACATTTTCGTTGTAAACAATTTTCATCTGATGCGGAATGAAAGCTGGTGAAGACGGATTCGAAATCCTAAAAATAACAAGGTGCGGATTGCAAATCCGCACCAACGGGGCTTTTCAAAATTGTAATACTTTGCAGAGCGTCACCATCCGCGAAAATGTCACAAGTATCGATTCCTATGCATTTGCATACTGCTCTAACATCAATGAAATTTATTGCTATGCCACAGCTGTTCCCTCGTTAGCAGCGAACGCAATGGTTGGTTGTAGGCAAACTATCACTGTTTTTGTCCGTAGTGGCCTTGATTATAGTTCGTGGCAAGGTGTCTATCCGGATTTTCTAATCCTCAATAACTTACCGGCTCCCGCAAAGTAATTTCCACAATGTCACGCTTGCGTGAAATGTGAATAAAGGATGAAGAGTGGTGCGGTTGCCACTCTTCGTTTTTTATTTTTCATTCAAAAGGTTTTTCAGCATATTCATGTCGGGGTTATCGGCGGGGAAGTTGATTTGGGCCTGCTGGTAGTATGGCAGGCGTTGCTGCAATTGCTGCCGGACGTAGGCTTCCCGCTCTTCGGGATTTTTGTCGGCCAGGATGGGACGTGTCTTGCGGGATTTCGCGGCTCGGAACAATATGGTTTCAAGTGTGACATCCAAATATACCGAAACACCGTGACTGTTGATCCATTGGATGTTGTCGAAAAAGCACGGGGTGCCTCCTCCGGTGGAGATGACGACATTGTCGAGGTCGGCGGTGGTGTGAAGCATCTGTTGTTCGAGGCGGCGAAAAGCCTCTTCGCCGTAGCGTTGGAAAAAGAGGGGTATGGAGGTGTGATACTTTGCCTCAAAGGCTTGGTCGAGGTCGTAGAAGCGGTAACCCATGCTGCGAGCAAGGGTATGACCGACAGTGGTTTTTCCACTATACATGTAGCCTATGAGGTAGATCTTCATTCAAAGAGGGGGGTATGGTTGAAGGTGTCGTAGCGGAAGAGGCCTTTGTCGGTCATCTTTAACGCGGGAATGACGGGGAGCGCCATGAAGCCGAGGGTCATGAAGGGAGCCTCGAGTCGGCAGCCTTGGGCAAGCAGGTGGTGTGTGAGCAGGGTGAAATCTTCGGCCACTTGCTGAGCCGGCTGCAAACTGATGAGGCCAGCCACAGGGAGCGGCAGGGACTGAAGTTTGCCCTCACGGTCGCACACAGCCAAACCGCCTTTCATGGCAACAAGTTGGTTGATGACGGAGACAATGGCCTGGTCGGTAGCGCCTACGGCAATGATGTTGTGGCTGTCGTGGGCAACGGTGGCTCCCAGGGCGCCTGCTTTCAATCCGAAACCACGGATGAAGCCTATGGCGGGCTTGGCGCCAGGGTCGTAACGGTTGTAGACAACAATCTTGAGGACATCGTTCTGAGTGTCGGAGACGACATTGCCGTGATCCACTTTGGGGGTCACGGTGATGCTATCGGTGAGGAGCATGCGGTCGCGGGCCACGATGCAGCGCATCTTGTCGCCTTGCGGGAGTATGCGGAGGTCTTCTTCGGAAAGGGGCTGCGCGTGGAAGTTGTTGGGGGCAAAGATGTGGGTTGTGTCTTCAACGGCGAGGGGATGGGAGTTGTTGTAAGGGATGCCGCAAATATAGGTGTCGGTGACAGCGAGGTTGCGGAGATTGTCGACAACGATGAAGTCGGCGCTATCGCCCACTTGCAGCAATCCGACGGGGAGGTTGTAATGCCGCACGGGATTGACGCTTGCCGCCTGCAACACGTTCCACAAGGGCATACCCGCCTCCAGGGCACGTTTCACCAAGAGATTGATATGGCCCTTGACCAGCTCGTCGGGGTGTTTGTCGTCGGAGCAGAACATGACCATGTCGGGGCTCTCGGCTATGAGGGGCATGAGGGCGTCGAAATCCTTGGCCGCACTACCCTCTCGCAGCAGCACTTTGATGCCCTGGCGGATGTTTGCACGGCCTTCCTCAAGAGTGGTGCACTCGTGATTGGTGGTGATGCCCGCAGCAGCATATTTGGCCAGCGTGTCGAGGTCGACACTGGGGGCATGGCCATCGATAGGCTTGTTGCAGTTTTTGGCGGCTTGGAGTTTCGCCATCATGTCGGGTTCTTGGTAAATGACGCTGGGGACAGCCATCACCTCGGCCAGATAGCCAATATCCTGCCGTTGCATCAGCTGTGCCACAGCCTCTGCATCGAGCGTTGCACCTGCCGTTTCGAACCCCGTAGAGGGCACACACGACGGAGCCCCGAAGCAGAAGTGCATAGGCGACTTACGACCATGCTCGGCCATAAAGGCGACACCCTCCATGCCGAGGACGTTGGCTATCTCGTGAGGATCGGACACCGTGGCCACTGTGCCAAAAGGCACCGCAGCACTGGCGAAATTCTCGGGCAGCAGCATGGAGCTCTCGATATGGATATGGGCATCCACAAAGCCAGGGAGCACACAGGGAGCATCGGCGGGCAAAGGCTCAGCGGCGGGTTCGATGGCGGAGATGCGACCATCGACAATCTGGATGGTGCCATCGATGATGCGACGGTTTACAGGGTCGTAAATGTGGGCAGGTATCATGGAGATTATTTTTTTCGGTTGCGGGGTTTGTAAGCCAAGGTGGAATCATTAGTGATGGTAGCCAAAGGGAATACCCGCTTGGCATTGCCGGCAAAGATGCCCAGAGCGCCCTCCACATTGCTGTGGACAGGTGCGGGCTCGGTGATAAGCTGGATGATGCTGGTGGCCATGCCGAGGTCTTGCAGATAGCGGTACCTGTCGGGGGTGACAGATTCCACATTCAGCGTGTATTGATGAATGAAGGGGTAGATCTCATTGGTGTCCTTATACATCCACACATATAGGGCGGTGGGGTGATTGGTGCCGTCGATGTGTTCGTCGGTGGCGAGCAATCGGTTGAACGCCATCACATCCATGCCCTCGATGTTGATAGCTTCGGTAGTGGCAAGTTGTTTGTCCTGACAAAGGAAATAGGTGATATAGGTGGTATCGATGGTGTCGATTTTTTCGAGGAAAGGATTGTAACGGAAGCCGCTGTCGCGCTGCTGGACAGTGAGGCAATAGTATTCTTTGTAGTCGGCATAGTCGTCGATGTTGAACTGGACCGAGAGCAAATCGACGTAAGTGGACAGAACACTCACATCGGGAGTGCTGATACGGGGCATTCGGGGCACGTAGGTGTGGGCCGAAATGGTATTGCCCCCAGCCCTGATATTGATGTCGAGAACATCATCGTCCTGAAGATTGTAGCCGAAATAATAGTTGCAGTTGCGCATACTGTCGGGGCTATAAGGCACACCGTTCACCAAGATGGTCATATCGACATTGGGCACAGGATGGTCGTTGTTGTCGTCGAGGAAGAAACGGCTATAGGCAAAATTGACAAAGAGTTGGTCGCCATTGCTCGGCATAGCGTTCAAAATCAATTGCGACTCCGACACCGTGGTGTCAAACTCTATCACTTTCTCGCACGAAACGAAAAGCGAAATCAGCAACAGCAGAGGAATATATTTTTTCATGATCATCATTTTGTAAAATTAGAAATACAACGTGTAGGCCACAGAGGGAAGAATTGGGAAGATGGACAACTGCACCAGGGCCTTGGAATAGCCTTTATAGCTGTACTCGCTGCTGGTATAGGTGAGGTAGGGGTTCTGGTGGTTGTAAAGATTGTAGACGCTGACATTGATGGTGCGGCGCATATTCCGTTTTTTGAATTTGCGGTGGAAATTGGCGCTCACATCGGCACGGTGGTAGTTGGGCATGCGGAAATTGTTGCGGCTGCTCACATAAGAGAGACTGTTGCTGATATGGTTGTCGTCGTTATAGACGGCAGGGTCGTCGGACACAACGGGATATTTCTCCATAGCCAAAGTGGCGGTGTTGCCCGTGCAGAACACCCAGGTGGCACTCACATCAAAACGGTCGTTGAACTTGTAGCTGAGCACGATGCTGATGTCGTGACGACGGTCGTATTTCGCAGGGAAGGGATTGCCATTGTTGAGCACCTGTCCCTCACGGTTGAAGAGGTGTGTGGTGCGGCTCCAGGTGTAGGCCAACCAGCCGGTGAGTTTGCCGAAATCGCGCTGCATGAGGAACTCCACACCGTAAGTCCACCCATCGCCGAGGCAGACGAGGTCTTCCCAACCCTGGGTGGTGCCGAAAACAGTCACGCCGTCTTTATATTCCACCAAATTGGACATGGTTTTGTAATATCCTTCCACCGAGAAATCGGCAATGGCGGGAATGGTATAGCAGGCACCCACAGCCACCTGATGGGCGGTCATGGGGTCTATTCTATCGGTAGAAGGCACCCACAAGTCGGTGGGCATACTCACCCCTGTGGTGGAGAGAAGGTGCATATACTGCGTCATATAGGCATAGCCCACCTTGAAAGAAAGATTGTCGCCCAACAAGGCTCGACCCGAAAGGCGGGGCTGAATGGAGGGATAGAACGAATTTTCGACACTGAATCCGCTGAAATGGACACCCATATTGATTTTGAAGATGTCGTTGATGCTCCAGTCGTCCTCAATAAAGGCCATCATCTCCTTGGCGGGAATAATGGCATCGGAGAGGGTGGTGTCCATTTGGAACGACTCGTTCATCTGAATCTGGTCGTAGTAGTTGATGTCGACATTGGAGATATTGGGCTGGAACCAATGCTGAGTGAAATCGCCGCCAAACTGGATGGTATGGTCGGGGATGGGGATGTAGGTAAAATCGATACGACCCGTGAGGTCACGGATGATGGAGTTGTATTTCAGCATAAAAGTCGAAGTATCTTCTTTTCCATTCGACAGTCGGGCCAGTTTGTCGAAGCCCACATCCATGGCATTCTTGTATTGGGTGTAGGTGGCCGAAAGGTTCATAAACATCTTGGGGCCCAACTCATAGTTCCAGCGAATGCCTCCCACGATGTTGCCCCAATCGTTGGTAAAGTCGAGATATTCGTCTTCGGCCAGGGTGCTCTGTGTACGCACACGGCAATAAGCATCGTCGTTGCCCATATAGAAAGTGGCATAGAGGCGGCTCTTGTCGCTGAACTTATGGGTGATTTTGGCATTGGCATCATAGAAAAAGTAACCCGCAGCGAGTTTTGATTTTCCATCCACATCGGTGGCCAGTTTCTGCACCAGGGGCTGCAAGAGGAAATCGGCGTAGGTGCGGCGGGCAGAAGCGCTGAAGGTGGTCTTTTCTTTCACAATAGGTCCTTCAACACTGACTTTGGCCGAGATGAAGCCTATGGAGGCGTTGCCCACAATCTGTTTGTCGTTACCGTTGTTGGTGGTCACATCCAACACACTTGAAAGTCTGCCTCCGAAACGGGCGGGGAAGCTGCCCTTATACAGCGTAACATTCTTCACCGCATCGGCGTTGAAGGCCGAGAAAAAGCCCCCGAGGTGGTTTACATTGTAGAGGGGTATTCCGTCCAAGAGAAAGAGGTTCTCATCGGGGCCTCCCCCACGCACATACATGCCGCCTGTGCCTTCGTTGCCGCTCTGCACGCCAGGGAGCAACTGGATGGCCTTGACAATGTCGGCCTCGCCAAAAAGCACGGGCACCGACTTCAATTGCTCGATAGGGATGTCGATGGCACTCATCTGTGACGACTGGTGAGAGTTGATTCGCTCTGCCGTAACAACCACTTCTTGCAGTTGAATGCTGGGTTTGAGGTTGTAGTTTCTTTTCAGATTGCCTTGCATCTGCACAGTGTCGTATATCGGTTCATAGCCGACGTAAGTGATCCGGAGTGTCGCATGGCTCTCCTTGAGGGTGAGGGTGTAGCGACCATTGACATTGGTAGTGGTTCCTTTGCCGCTCTTGGTGTCGAGCACGGTGGCACCGATGAGGGTCTCGCCGGTAACATCGTCGATAATGGTGCCGCTGACGGTATGTTGGGCAAAAGTCAGTACAGGACTGATGAGCAGCAGTAACAAGAACAAGTATCTTCGCATTCTGATAACAGTTGGGTGATAGTTTTATTCAATACGGGGTGTACAAAATCGGGAGCAATGTCGCACAGCGGTGTCAAGACAAAGCGCCGCAGGTGCATACGGGGATGAGGGATGGTGAGGTCGGGGGTGTCCATGACCACAGCGTCATAAAAGATAATGTCGATGTCGATGGGACGGCTATGATAGAGCCTTGTATTCTGATGAGGGGTGTGGGGTTCAGAGCAAGGCCTGATGCGTCCCAGCTCGGCCTCTATCTCCATGGTGGCATGGAGCAGGTCGTGGGGAGCGAGGAGCGACGTTACGGCGAGGGCTTGGTTGATAAATGCTTTCGTCGACTGAGGTTCACTCTCTGTCTCCTCAAAATTGCCCCACGGCTCTGTCTCGTATAAACGGGACAAACCAACGACAGACCCGACACGTTCTTGTATCAGGTCTGTCGCTTTTTGCAGCAGGGCGAAACGGTCGCCTTGATTTCCTCCCATCAGGAGGTATGCTTTATAGCTCATCAGCCGCAATGCATGAAGGTTTCAACCAATTCGAGAATCTTCTGCGAATCGTTGCCTATCTCGGCACGGAGGGTGCGGTCGTTGTAGCTGCGCAGGTCTTTCAGGATACCGTCGATAAGAGCAGGGGCGAAAATACCTTTCTCCTCATATACGGCACGGTCGCGTTCCAGCAGGTCGGCACTGGCGGCACAGCTGTCGGGCAGCACATCGAGACGTTTCAACACATCTTCGTGCTCAAAGATATTCACGCTGACATAGCGGTCTTTGGCATACTGCACGGCGTTCTCCATCTCGAAACCATGACGGGCAGCCACGGTCATACCGGCCAGGAGCAGATAGACATTGGCGCTGCCGTCGGGGGTACGCAGTTCGATGGTCTGCTTGTAGCTGAAATCCACCTCTTCGTTCTTCTCCAAAGGATTGCAGTTGGCCATCATGTTGCCACTGCCCTTGGTCCAACCCAGCGGCACACGCACCATGGCACTACGGTTGCGGTCGCCCCAGCAGATGTTGGTGGGAGCCTCCTGATGAGGAACGAGACGGAAGTAGCTGGTAGGATTGGTGTCGCCGAAAGCGGTGAGCGAGCCAGCCAGATTCAAGATACCGGCGATAGCCTTGTGGGCCACCTCGGTGAGACCGTTCTCACCCACATACATGTTCTTGCCATCCTTGCTGATACGGGTATGGATGTGCATACCGCTGCCGGCCTTGCCGACGGTGATCTTAGGAGCAAAGGTGACAGTGATGCCGTACTGATAACCCAGCGTGCGCATAATCCACTTGGCTATGACCAACTGGTCGGCAGCATCCTCCAAAGTTGTGGGGAGGAACTCGATTTCGTTCTGCTCATACATGGTGTCGCCCACACAGAAGTTGCCCACCTCGCTGTGGCCGTATTTAATCAAACCGCCAGCCTCGGCAATGAGTTTCATGGCCTCGGTGCGGAAATTCTCGAACTTGCAGAAGGGGCTGCTGGCGTGATAGCCACGCTGGTCGGCGGGCAGATAAGTGTCCTCCTTGGGGGCTATAACATAATATTCCAATTCGCCCATCACCTCAAACTCCATGCCGCCAGTGGTCTCACGGAAAGCCTTGCCGGCTTTGGCCAGGGTGTATTCGGGAGCCATATCGAAAGGCTCGCCGTCCTTGGTGTAGAAATTGCAGAGAATATCCAGCGTGGGAATCTCGGCAAAAGGATCCAAGAAAGCGGTGCGGAAACGGGGGATGACATAAAGGTCGCTGCTGCCGGCCTCCAAGAAGGGGAACAGGCTGCTGCCGTCCACACGCTCGCCGCTGGTGAGAATCTCATCGGCGTGTTCCAAACTATTGATGACGAAGTTGAGGGTCTTCAAACGGCCATCATGGGCCATATAGCGCAACTTAATCATCTCAATGTCAAATTCCTCAATAACCTTCAACAGGTCGGCTTTGGTGAACTCGCGCATGGGCTTCTCCAAGAACTGCACCAAGCGATTGGGGTTAAGCTTTATTTCTTCTTTTTTCATGATATTATAATTTAGATTTATAGTTTTTCAAAATTAAAATGCAAAGATACGAATTATTTTTGTATCTTTGCATTTTCAAAACAAAAAATATACGTTATGTTCAAAAAAGAAACCTATATCGCTCGTCGTGAGCAACTTCGCAAAGATGTCGGCCACGGTCTCATCATCATTCAGGGCAACCACGAAGCCCCCTGTAATTATCCCGACAACACCTATTGGTTCCGCCAAGACAGCACATTCCTCTACTTTTTCGGTCTCCAGCGCGAAGACCTCGTGGGCGTGCTCGACTGCGACAACGGCAAAGACTACATCTTCGCCAACGACTACGACATCGACGATGTCATCTGGACAGGCCCCCTGCCCAGTGTCAAGGAACTTGCCGCCAGCGTAGGTGTGGACAACAGTGGCGACCTCGCCGCCCTGCAGACCCTCTGCACCAAAGCCATCGGCGAAGCCCGCAAAATACACTACCTTCCCCCCTATCGTGCCGACAATCAGCGCCAGCTCAGCGTCCTCCTCGGCATCAAATTCGACGCCGTGCTCCGCTACGCCTCCATGGACCTCATCATGGCATGCGTCAAACAGCGCAGCATCAAGAGCGCCGAAGAAATTGAAGAAATAGAAAAAGCCATCGCTACCGCCTACAACATGCACGTAGGTGCCATGAAAATGGCCATGCCTGGCCGCTACGAATACGAGCTTGCCGGCTTTATGCAGGGCGAAGCCTGGAAAGGCAACGGTCCCGTCAGCTTCCCCGTCATCATGACCATCCACGGCGAAACCCTCCACAACCACAGCCACGACCACAAACTCGAACTGGGACGAATGCTGGTGATGGATGCGGGCTGCGAAACCGCCATGAACTACTGCTCCGACATCACCCGCTCCGTGCCCGTGGGCGGAAAATTCGACGAGCGTCAAAAAGCCATCTACGAAATCGTCCTCAACGCCAACCTCGAAGCCTCCCGCGTCACCCGCCCAGGCATCACCTATCAGGAAGTCCACACCGCAGCCAGCCGCGTCCTCGCCCAAGGCTACAAAGACCTCGGCATCCTCCGTGGCAACCTCGACGACATCGTGGCCAACGGTGCCCACAGCCTCCTCATGCCCCACGGCCTCGGCCACATGATGGGCCTCGATGTGCACGACATGGAGAACTACGGCCAGATCAACGTGGGTTACGACGACGAAACCCGACCCAGCAGCCAATTCGGCCTCGGCAGCCTCCGTTGCGGACGCCGACTCCAGCCAGGCTTCGTCATCACCGACGAACCAGGATGCTACTTCATCCCCGCACTCATCGACCAGTGGCACCAGCAAGGCACCAACAAAGACTACATCAACTTCGACGAACTTGAGAAATGGAAAGACTTCGGCGGCATACGCATCGAAGACGACATCCTCGTCACCGACAACGGCTGCCGTGTACTCGGAAAACCCATTCCCAAGACCGTGGCCGAAATCGAAGCAGTCATGGCTCAATAAAAGCCATCGGAATAACTCATTGAAGAAGGCGCCACAATCAGGCGCCTTCTTCTTTTTGTCTTAGATGTATAGAATCCACCTTACTCCTGCGCAACCAATTTGAAACGCAGCCTCCAAACACCCTCGGCATAATCGTGGCTGAGGATCTTGAAAGTGCCAATCTCGGAAGTGTTGCCCACATGGGTCCCCACACAGGCGCACACATCATAATCGCCTATACGCACCAGCCGCAACGTCTCACTCGCATCCTCGGGCAACTTGCTCAAATCCACCTCTGGAGGCACATGGTCACGATCTACAAACTCCACAGTAACATCCAGATTGCGACCTATCACCTCGTTCACGCGGGCCTCAATCTCCATCACTTGAACTTCAGTAGGGGCCGAAGCCAACAAATAGTCGCATTTCGACTTTTTACGTTCGATGTGGGCGTTCCGCGAACGCGGGCAGCCAAACATCTTCACCATAGTGGCGTTCAAAATATGCTCCGCCGTATGCATTGGCGGGTACTCCTGCTTGTTGTGTTCGTTAAGTATGATTTCTTGTTCCATATTATAGTAAAGGGGATTAGAATGATTTAGTACACCTCTGTCGAAAATGCAGGTTAGTATATTCCTTCTCGGAAGTCGGCTGGATAATAATTTCGAAACAGGTTGGTCACAGAAGAGATTGATCCGACAAGGGACTCGGCACCCT
>JAZUIX010000092.1:0-4942 GCA_045642445.1 Bacteroidales bacterium
AGTTGTAGCTCAAAAATCGCTCTCGCGTTCCGAGTTGGGCCTTACGGGTGGCGGCATGAACTATATCGGCGACCTCAATGGTCAGAGCATGTTCGGCAAAGCGAATCTTGCTGGAGGACTCACGGCCCGCTACAATTTCGATACCCGCTGGTCGTTGGCTTTGTGTGGATCATACGGCCATATCGAAGGGGGCAATCCCGATATCATTGCCCGACGAAACCTTAGTTTCCGTTCCCAGATTGTCGAGGGCTGCATTCGTGCAGAGTTCAATTTCTTTCCTTACGGAACGGACAACCGCACACAGAAAGCATTTACTCCTTTTATCTTTTGCGGTTTAGGCCTTTTCGGATTTAATCCGAAGGCACTATATGCCGACACTATCACGGGTGAGCCTACTTGGTACGAACTTCAACCTCTTGCCACCGAGGGACAGGGCACACAGGCCTATCCCGACCGTCAGCGCTACAAGCTCCTCGATATCTATATGCCTTTTGGCATCGGTCTTCGTTGGAGGCTTTCGCCCGCTGTCCATCTTTCTGCCGAGTATGGCTGGCGTAAGACATGGAACGACTATCTCGATGACGTCAGCACCACATACGTTGGAGCCGATGTCCTTATGGCCGAAGATGGTGGTGGCGCTATGGCTGTTCGTTTGGCCGACCGCAGTTCCGAGGTGCGACCCGGCTATGTGAACGCCGTAGGCATCAAACGCGGTGATGATTCGCTCCCCGATTGGTACGCCTATTTCAACATTTCGCTCACCTTCTCCATGGAGTTACTCTTTGGGTGGATGCGTGGCAAAGTCTGTGAGCAATAAAATAATTCGAGAGATCGAAACCTCGAAAAATTCGATATAAAAAATCAAATAACTCATGAAATTAGAAGACATCGACAAAACCCGTGTTCCACAGCATGTGGCCATCATTATGGATGGTAATGGCCGTTGGGCCCAGAAACAGTCGCATCAACGCATTTTTGGTCACCAAAACGCCATGACGGCTGTACGCCAGGCGGTTGAGGCCGCTGTGGCCACAGGGGTCAAATATCTCACCCTTTACACCTTCAGCACCGAAAATTGGAATCGTCCCCAAGACGAAATCGACGGTCTCATGGAGTTGCTCATCAAAGCCGTCCGTGAGGAAACCAAGACCCTCATGGACAACAATGTCAAGTTGGAGACCATCGGCGATATAGCCCGCATACCCGAAAAATCGCGCAACAAACTCCAAGAGTGCATCGACGAGACAGCTGGCAACACCGCTCTCACCCTCATCCTCGCCTTGAGTTACAGTGCCCGCTGGGAAACCGCCGAGGCTCTCCGTGCTATCTGTCGTGAAGCGCAAAACGGCACCCTCCAACCCGCCGACATCACCGAGGACACTTTTCGCAACTATCTTGTTACCAAGAACTATCCCGATCCCGACCTGCTTATCCGCACTGGTGGCGAACTCCGTGTCAGCAATTTCCTCCTTTGGCAGATGGCCTATACCGAGTTCTATTTCAGCGAGCAGCTCTGGCCCGATTTCCGTCACGAGGATTTCTACGATGCCCTCTTTGCCTACCAAAGTCGCCAACGCCGTTTCGGCAAAACGGGCGACCAAGTAGCCAAATAGTTCACCTCGCCGAAAACAAAAAAATATATTTTTCGCAATAGATATATAATAAAACACAAAAATTATAGTTATTATCATAATTCGGTGTTCAAGCACAATTGTTGAATACCCTTTTAATGATTAATACAAATGAAGAAAATACTGCTACTCCTGCCGATGCTCCTGATGCTCTGCCTTCCCTTTGCGGGTCGTGCTCAGATAGTTGTCGGCGGTCAGGATTACGACATCGACTACCTTACTCCCAAGCAATACGAAATCGGAGGCATCACTTTCGACGGTGCCGATAATTTCGACACCCGTATGCTTCTCCTCATCGCCGGCCTCCAGGTGGGCGATGTGGTCAAAGTTCCTGGCGATAAATTTGCCACTGCTGTCGACCGCCTTTGGAAACAAGGCCTCTTCGAAGATGTGCAAATCTATGTCACCAGCATCCAGGCTGACAAAATCTTCCTCGAAATAGAGCTTCGCAGCCGCCCCAAGATGTCCATGTTCGCCTTCAAGGGTGTCACCAAGAGCGACGATAAGAAAATCCGCGAGGACCTCGATATCGCCTCCGGCGACGTTGTTACCGAGAACATGCTCACCATCTGCAAGAACAAAATCCGTGCCTACTATTTCGAAAAAGGCTACACCAACGCCACCGTCAATGCCACCACCGCTGCCGACACCTTTGCCAACAACACTGATGGCCGCGTCATCGTCACGTTCGATGTCAACCGTGGCAAACGTGTCAAAATAGATTCTGTCATCTTTGAGGGCAACGAGCAAATTGAGGACATCAAGTTGAAGATGAAAATGGCCAACACCCATGATGTCCACTATTTCCCCAAATTCCGTTTCTGGACCAAGGGCTTTTGGAAAAGTTCCAAATATCAGGAATCCAAATTCAACGAAGACCTTGAAAGCATCATCACCTACTACAACGAAAACGGCTACCGCGACGCCCGTATCCTCGCCGACACCGTCTATTCCGTTCCTCAGGAGCAGCTCAACATCAGCGACAGCAAGAAGGCCAAGCAGGACCGCCTCAAAGTAAAGATCAAAATCAACGAGGGCCACAAATTCTATTTCCGCAACATCACCTTCACCGGCAACACCGTCTATCCCTCCGACATGCTGGCCCGCCATCTCCGCATCCAGAAGGGCGACCCCTACAACCGCACCCTCCTTGAGATGAACCTCAAATACAACCCTTCCGCCACTGACATCACCTCCCTCTACATGGATAACGGCTATCTGTTCTTCTCCGCCACCCCCATCGAAGTGGGTGTTGAGAACGACTCCATTGATATCGAAATCCGCATCACCGAAGGCAAACAGGCCCGTGTCCGCAACGTCATCATCGAGGGCAACACCGTCACCAACGACCGCGTCATCATGCGCGAGCTCCACACCCGTCCCGGCGACCTCTTCAGCCGCGACGCCATCATGCGCAGCCGCCGCGAACTCATCACCCTCGGCTACTTCAAGGAAGAAAAAGTCATCCCCGATGTTCGTCCCAACCCGCAGGACGCCACCGTCGACGTTATCTACAAGGTCGAAGACGGCGAGACAAGCCAAATACAGCTCCAGGGCGGCTACGGCAGCGGTATGATTATCGGCCAGGTGGGCCTCACCCTCAACAACTTCTCTGCCCGCAACATCTTTAACAAGAAAGCCTGGATGCCTCTCCCCGCAGGCGATGGCCAGAAACTCTCCATCAACGCCGTCACCAACGGCACCTACTACTACGCCCTCAGCGGCTCCTTCACCGAACCCTGGCTCGGCGGCAAACGCTCCCAGGCCCTCACCGTCTCCATCTACCACAACCTCTACAGCAACGGCTACTACTATAAAAAGCCCGACTCCCGTTTCTACAGTCTTCGACTCACGGGTGGCGGCGTCTCCCTTTCCCGCCGTCTCAAATGGCCCGACGACTATTTCTTCCTCTCCCACAGTATCACTTACAAGCACTACACCCTCGACAACTACACCATCCTCTCCGGCAACCTCTTCACCGACGGCAACGCCAACGACCTCTCCTACGGCATCACCCTCAGCCGCAACTCCTACGACTCACCCATCTACACCCGCAATGGTTCCGAGTTCTCCATCTCGGGCTATGTCACTCCGCCCTATTCGCTCCTCTCCGGCAAGGACTATTCCTCCGCCACCGCTCAGGAAAAATTCCGCTGGGTCGAATACTACAAAGTCAACCTCCGCGGATCGTGGGTCATGAACCTCGTCGGCGACGTGGTCCTCAACGCCCGTGCCCGTTTCGGCTGGATGGGATACTTTAACAAGAACATCGGCCAGTCGCCCTTTGGTCGCTACTTTGTGGGCGGCGACGGCCTCTCCACATGGATGCTCGACGGTCGCGAGGTAGTGCCCCTGCGTGGTTATGACAACAACTCCCTCAACCCCGCCGACGGTGGCTCGGTCTTCGACCGCTACACCATCGAAATCCGCCAGCCCATCATCGAGTCTGCCAGCGCCACCATCTGGGTTCTCGGATTCCTCGAAGGCGGCAACTGCTGGAGCGACATCCGCGACTTCCAACCCTTCAAACTCTACAACTCCGCCGGTCTCGGCGTGCGTGTCTTCATGCCCATGTTCGGCCTCATCGGTGTCGACTGGGGCTATGGCTTCGACGGTGCCACAGGCGGATCCCACTTCCATTTCTCCATCGGCCAAAGCATCGACTAAAACACAATATAGTATAACATAACAATTCGCAACTTTGACAACCTTCAGCCATAAAATATCGCGCCTCCTCCTTGCAGTCATGCTGCTCCTCGTCCCCTCGGTGCAGGCACAGAAATACGCCTGCGTCAATGTCGACATGGTCCTCCACAGCATCCCCGACTACAACCAGGTGCTCAACCGCCTCAACCGCTACACCGCCGAGTGGCAGGAAGAACTCGAGGCCAAACAGCAGGAAATCGACCTCCTGCGGCAGGACTACCAGCAGGAAGCCTACCTCCTCCCCGACAACCTCAAGCAGCGTCGGCAGGCCGAAATCACCACCAAGGAAACCGAACTCCGCGCCCTCCAGCGACAATACTTCGGCCCTGGCGGCGAACTCGAACAGAGACGTGTCGAACTCATGAAGCCCGTCCAAGACCGCGTCAACAACGCCATCGAACGTGTCGCCCGCGAAAAGAACTACGCCTTCGTCTTCGACAAATCTGTTGCCGGAGCCCTTGTCTATGTTTCCGACAAATACGACATCAGCAACCAGGTACTCGAAATCCTCGGTGTCAAACCCGGCAGCGCCGCCGCCTCGGCAGACCCCCCCCCCTGTGGGGGGGCGCCCACAGCCCGCAATCATGGCAGGACCCACCGCGGGG
>JAZUIX010000093.1:0-7716 GCA_045642445.1 Bacteroidales bacterium
CATTTATCAAATAGGTTTCGAGGACTGATTTCGGTTGCAAAGTTACACTTTTTTCTTCATTTACGACAATAATTAATCAAAAAATAACTATTATTTGTGGGGTGATTATCAGTTAGTTAGCAGTAATCCAATCTTTATGCAATCTTACTACTTGACCTAATCGACACATGTTATATACCAGGTTGGTCATCGCGATATTACCTTCGGTGACATTGCTTGTACTCGGCATAATCCAAGTAAACTTGGCTTCTGCTCTCGCTTTCGCAATGTTGGCTTTTGCCCGCACAATTCCCACCCCCCGAAGAAATTTCCTATCCTGAAGTGGGGCTGAAGGGGGTCGGACCCTTGTCCAAACAAGTGTCAGATGTGCTTTCTACATGCTTATTCCGTGATTGATTTTCGAGCCGACTCCGGACGCGGACACCCAAGGCCGACCTTAGCCTCTAAAATTTCACCGATGGCACGAGGCGGGCCTTCGGCTATCCCGTTCTCATGAGCACCCCCGGGTCACCGACCGACGGGCTTGGTCGGTGGGAGATGTCTTGTCCCTGCAACTGTTGCGGGGATTAAGCTAACCTACTATACTTCAGTTAAGCAGCAAGAGCGTAGTTATTTTCGCCAATTATCTTTCTGCATCGGTTTTCAAGGCTGCTGATGCGTGAGCCTGCATGCTTACAAATCCCCCTCCTTGCTGTCAAAACCGGTCAGCCCCGGACTCGAATGCAAGCATTCGGAATTTGATTTGAAAGCGGTTTGAAACGCCTTCATATAAAAAAAGCCCTCTTGCTGAGGGCTTCTCTTTTTGTTTGGCGGTCCGGACGAGACTCGAACTCGCGACCCCATGCGTGACAGGCATGTATTCTAACCAAACTGAACTACCGAACCGTGTTGCTTTGTGTTGTAAAAGAACTCTCTTTTTTCCTTAAAAGCGAGTGCAAAAGTACAAACTTTTTTCCATTCAGCAAAGAAAAAAATTCATTTTTTTGAAAATATTTTTTCAATACGTTGATATTCAATAATAATAAAATTTATTTTTATTTTGCGATTCACCACAATATGAGTTGCAAAAACCTATATTTTGCATATAAAAATACGTTTTTTGACCCTTTTTCATACACTCAAGGTTCCCTTTATCTGAGATTGTAGAGGCGGAGCGTTTCGGTAAAATAAGTATGCTCAAAAAACAAAGAGTCGGGGGTGGCAGCACAATCATCGCCAGCATGGACAAGGGCATGGCGGGTGAAACGGCGGTCGGAGTAACGATCGGTGATCAGGGTGTCGGCTGTGGCGTTCTCAAATCTGTCTGGATAGAAATGATAGTTGTAATAATTGATGACAGGAACAGGGTCGGCAAGGTCATACTGATACTGCGGGTGGTCATGCACAAATTGAGCCAAAGAAGCATTTCCGTTGAGGTCGGGATTGCGTTGCGGCTGCAATCCGAAAGCGATATTCCACCCCAATATAAGCACCGCGACCGACCCAATAAGAAGCGAAGCTTCAGCGAAGCCACCCACAACCAACAACAAGAGAAACGGCACCAGCGTCATAAACTCGGCATTGCCATTGCTGAAGGCTGCAAAACCGAACACCATCAACAACACCGTAAGGCAGTAGTATAAGAAAGGTTTGTCGTTGACATGGCGGCGAACAGGTTTAAGGGGCTTATGAGCCAACACCTTGTTGCCCCAAAAAAGCAAGACGAAACCCACCAGCCAAAGTACCCCGAGTGTGAGCAAAACAGGCACCAGGCGTGTAGTAAGCAGCACCAACGTGCTGGCATGCACCTGAATGAAAGTCCGCACAAGGGAAATAGGGGTAAAAAGAAGTATCTGCCGCACAATAGGGCCTTCGGCCACACCACAGCTATAGTCGTGCAATACAAACCCCGTCAGTGCAGCAAGGCTTCCTTCCCCTGTGGCAAAATAGCACACCGCCCAATAAGTCATAGGGATAAGCAGCGAGATGACTAAAAATGCAGGTAACACCCGACGAAAACGAGGAAAGCACAACAAGACAAACGTAGGAATCCACACCAATATACCCAACTGATGGGAAAGGCAACATAAGAGCAAGGCTACGGCGGCCAGTACAGCATAGCGCAAGCGGTTATTGAGGAGGAACAGCTGCACAAAATTGATTGCCATCAACGCAAGGAGCACAAAGAGGATATAGACCTCATTGTCGGTGGCGAAGCGGGCGAAGCCGAAACAGCAGGCACAGAAAGTTGTAGCCATAAAGGTTTCAAATCCTTTGCCGAAACGGCGGTTGTAGATAGCGCCAAACAGCCAAAGCACTCCCGCAGCAAGCACCGCGTTGAAATGCTGCAACACTGTGAGGGGGTCGAAAGCACTGAAAAGATGGGTGACGCAATACCCTAACGGCACATAGAGCAAGTGGTGCGGATAGAGCATATCGCGCCCCGTAAAGGCATTGAGTGCATAGGCAAGGCTATCGGCTGAAGCGTTCAAACTGGCACCGAACCAATACACCACCAGGGCGGCCAATACAATGATATGGTATGGTTTGAATCTTGCTGTCATAGGGTCGGGATTTGATAGTTTCACTAATATAACACAAACAACGAAGAATTATTTTGCCAAATATAAAATAAATAATATAAATTGACGTTTTTATTATATTATATTTGAAGACCAATTTTTGCAAATAGACATTAATATATGGAAAAAAGTTTTGGAAACAACTATGACCTGCACGCTACAGGCCGCTTTATCAAAAAATGGTGGAAACTGCTCACGATAGTGTTCGTGGTGGCCTTCGGCATCTCGCTGGCGGTGTCGCTGCTCATCACTCCGAGGTACAAATCGTCGGCCATCCTCTTCCCCACCGACTCCAACCGTGGCTCCAAGGCCGTCCTGGCCGACCGTTACAGCCAGGACTATATGGACTACGGCATCGAGCGCGACTGCGAATATGCCATCCAGGTGCTCAGCTCTCAATCTATGGCCGAGGATGTGTGCGACCATTTCAATCTGATGGTGCATTACGGCATCGACCCCAACGACCCTCACAAGTTCAACAACCTCTACACCCAATACCGTAGCAACGTCAGCATCAAGCGCACCGACTACCTCGGTGTAGAAATCGGCGTGCTGGATGTCGATCCCGAATACGCCGCCAACATAGCCAACTATATTGCCGCCAACTACGACTCCATCTGCACCCGCATGCAATACCAGCGTGCCGACGAGGCCTACCAGCTTATGGTGGGAGTGAGCGACGATATGCAGCGCGACATCTTTGCCCTGGAGGATTCGGTGCGCCACAACTCGCAGCATGCCTCGAGCCTCAACATGCTGATTGCCGAAAAGACCAAGGAGCTCGCCTCCGTGCAGTCGCGTGCCTCGCAAACCAAGATCGACCGCAACTACGGGTATTCGTACAAGTTCCTGCTCGACAAAGCCCAGCCTTCCGACAAAAAAGCCTATCCCAAACGTGCCGTGATAAGCCTCCTCGGTGCCTTCGGCAGCCTGGCCGTGTGTGTGCTGGCATTGTTGCTTGTCGATATGGCGGCCCGCAAAGAAGAAAAGGAACAATAGTTTGCCCTCATGGCCCGACTGAAGGATTTTTACACCAAACATCGCACCGTGCTGATAGCCGTGGCGGCCACAATACTCTTTGTTGTGGCCAATTCGCTGTTGCTGTCCCACGACAAATACTTCCTTTTCGCCCTGCCCCTGCTGATGCTGTTTCTGCTGCTGTTCATACAGCGGTTCGAAACAGGCCTCATGGCCATCGCCCTGCTCACCCCCTGGGCGGTCAACTTCGCCTTCGGCGATAGCGGCATGGAGCTGTCAATGCCTGTGGAACCGCTGATGATACTCTTCTCGGTGATGTTCCTCTTCCGCATCCTTGTGGATCGTAATTACGACCTCCGCATCCTGCGCCACCCCATGACGGTGCTGATACTGCTGTCGCTGGTGTGGTGGGTGGTCACCTCCTGCACCTCGCGCATACCCCTGGCATCGTTCAAATACCTTGCCGCCCGTCTGTGGTTCCTCCTGCCCTTCTTCTTTGCCGGAGCACAGATTTTTCAAAACGAGAAACGCATCCGCCAGTTCTTTTGGTGCTACGCCCTCTCGCTCATGGCTATCATCCTCATCTCCACCCTCAAAACCTTGGGCAATTTCAGCGACCTGCAGACCCTCCACCGCGTGATGAAGCCCTTCTACAACGACCACACCGCCTACGGCTGCGCCATCGCACTCTTCATCCCTGCCGCCTTCTACTTCATCTTCAGCCGCAACAGCCGCGGCTGGGCGCGAATCCTTTGGATGGCCCTCTTCGCTCTGCTGCTCATAGGGCTCTTCTTCTCCTACTGCCGTGCGGCATGGATAAGCGTCATCGTGGCCATCGGAGTATATGTTGCCATACGAATGGGTATGAAAATCAAATGGATGGTGCTATTGGCAGGCCTCTGCGTGGGAGGTTTCTTTGCCTATCAGAGCGAACTGCTCTACAAACTGTCCAAAAACCATCAGGATTCTTCCTACGACATCTCTGGCCAGATACAATCCATCTCCAACATCTCCACCGATGCCAGCAACCTCGAGCGTTTGAACCGCTGGGCCTCGGCCATGCGCATCTTCAAAGAAGACCCCATACTGGGTTGCGGCCCCGGCACCTACCAGTTTGTCTATGGCAGCTATCAGCGCTCCTACCAGCTCTCCACCATCAGCACCAACTCCGGCAACCTCGGCAACGCCCACAGCGAATACATCGGTCCAATGACCGAGCAGGGCATCCCCGGCGTGCTCTTTGTGGTGGCCATCTTCTTCGCCACCTTCGCCACAGGCGTGCGCCTCTACCGCACTTCTAACGACAAGACCACGGCCAACCTTGCCCTAGCCTTCACCCTCAGCCTGCTCACCTATTATGTCCACGGCGTGTTCAACGACTTCCTCGACACCGACAAACTCTCCGTCCCCTTCTGGGCCTTCACGGCGGTAATCGTGGCCTTGGACATCAAAGAACGCGGCACAACAACCAACCAGCACTCATCATGAAACATCTTTTCGCAATAATTCTTACCAGCGCGTTACTCCTCTGCGGCTGCAAATCTGCAAGCCCTTGGGCCTCGCCCGAAAATTGGGTCATCAGCCAAAACGACAACAACACCCTGGATGTCTTCTACCTCGTGTCGGTCAACGTGGGCCAATCTTTCGATGCCGACAGCAATGAGGTTTACCTCGCCGTGCTCACCGACGAAGAGCGAGATGCGATTCAACGAGAGATGGAATATGTGCAGCATGCTTTCGGCGACAGCGTCAACTACTACTCCCCCTTCTATCACCAATTCACATTCAGCGCCATCAACCTCCCGCCCCACGAATTTGCCCAATACCGCCAAGCCGCCTTCGAGGATGTTTTGGCCGCCTTCAACCACTATATGGCCCACTACAACCAAGGCCGCGACTTCGTCCTCATAGGCTTCAGCCAGGGAGCCATGCATGTGGTGGACCTCCTCAAAGCCATGAGCGATGAACAGTACGCCCACTGCGTGGCGGCCTATTCGTTGGGTTACCGCGTTTCGGCCGACGACCTACAACACAGCCACATCAAAGCCGCCACAGGCGAAACCGACAGAGGGGTGATCGTATCCTTCAACTCCGTGGCCGACACCGCCGCTTTATGGCCCCTCGTTTCGAGCGATGCCGCCTGCTGCATCAACCCCGTCAACTGGCGTACCGACACCACCGAAGCCCACTTCATCATCGACACCAACAACGTCGGCATACGCATCGACCCCGACCACAATGTGCTGGTACTCGACGGCATCAACGCCGAACAATATTTCATTCCCGCCTCAAAAGACCACTGCAAAGTCGGCAACCTTCACCTCGGCGATCTGCTTTTCTACCTCGACCGCATCGCCGCCAATGCCCAAAAGCGTCACAAAAATTCATCCAAATAATTACAAAAAACTATGAACAAAGAAGCCTTGAACGAATCGATTGTGCGCAACTCGCGCGCAGTAACGATGGAAGAAGTAAAAGAAACCGTGCGTACCCTCTCGCCCACCGATTTCAACAACATGGAATTCGACGAAGAAGCGGGGCTGCTGCGAGCCGACTATTGCTATGCCGACCTCCACACCCTCGAAGCCGAATACGAGCCCATGAAGGCCAAATTCGTGGCTACCGACGAGCTCCAAACCGTCATAAACACCCTCCTGCAAGAGGGCACGGGCGACTATGTGCGTATGGCCGACGACTCATTGGTGCACCTCATCAAAAAATCGCCCAAGACATCGCTCTTCCCCGTCGTGGAATCGGCCAACAAAGGCCTTTTCAACAAAGGCTACGCCATCGACAACCGCCAGATAGTCCTCGACGTGGAAGGCACCACCCCCACCAACGATCAGCCCCTCTACGCCGTGAAGGAACTGTGCAGCAACGAGACCTGCGACGAATGCAACGGCACAAAAATGGTGAGCAAAACCGACAAGAAGACCGGTGAAGTGACCCAAGAAGAATGCCCCAAATGCAAAGGCCACGGCACCATAGGCCATTTCGGCTACATCGTCACCACCCTCCACAAGCATCACACACAGCTGGTCATCGTACCCAAAAACGCCATCGACCACCTCTCCGATTCGGCCATCAAAGACCACAAAGGCGACGACCGCGAGCCGAGCCGCATGTTCACACACTTCAACGGCACCAACCTCGAGGAATACCCCGCCATGCTCCAGGACTTCTACCTCGACGCCATCAAAAAACAACTGGAAGAAAACACCCTCACCGTCGACGCATACATCAAGATGGTGCCCTGTGTGGGATTCCGCTACAAAGAAGTCGTCTCGGGCAAAGAGTGCTCCGGCTGCATCGTCGACATCTTTGACAACCCCGAGCTCAAACTGCGTTTGGCCAGCGGCACCTCAAAGTTCTTCGGCTCCATGAAAAACGGCATGAAATCCATCTCGGGCTTCTTTGGCGCCATCAGCAGCTCCGAAGGCCACAAAAACCGCAAGGACACCATCCACGCCACCCGCCTGCTCATCGGCATAGCCTTGGCCGACGGCGAAATGAGCCCCGAAGAGCGCGAACTGGTCATGAGCAGCATCACAGGCGTTGACGAACTCACCAACGGCGACCGCAAAGACCTCTCGGCCCTGTTGAGCAGCCCCGACAGCAGCTTCCTCACCGACGACGACTTTGAGTTCAACAACGAAGGCACCGCCCGCGTAGTGTTGGACCGCCTCGAGAAGATAGCCCAAGCCACCGACGAAATCTGCGAAGCCGAGCAATCCATCATCGACCGCCTCAGAGCAAGCCTGGAACGAATTAAGAATGAAAAATAAGGAGTGGCGGCAGCCCAATTCTCAATTTTCCATTTTCAATTCGATTGATGGGGCTGTAGTAATCCTCCTGAGTTTGGTGCAAAATCATACATTGAGACGATTCTTTTGTACCTTTTTTCGAGCAATTCGTACACATTTGGCATGGGTATGTGCATCGGACAGACCATGTCCATACACTCCTTGAGGTAGAGGTCATCGAGGCCAAGTCCGTATTCGTGAGGAAATTTGGCCTCATTTTGCTCCGAAGTCGTATTGCTCAAAAACTGGTAGTACAGGCCGTTTTTTGCAAATATGAACAGCATTTTTTTGCGACGGAGATATATTATCATAGTATTTTCGTTATTAAAATTTGTTAAACTTAATCGTGTTTTTCCCCCTCAAACAGGCTATTC
>JAZUIX010000094.1:0-7538 GCA_045642445.1 Bacteroidales bacterium
ACCTTCTTTTATGCCCGATTCTGAACTTGCTCAATATGGTGTTGATCTGGTTAGAGGTGCTTGTCCGCATACGCAAAACCGCATCCGAATCATACCAATCTTGGAATCTGCCGTACGCTATGACTTTTTGAGGAATGACTATATACTGCCGCGTCTCATCAACAACAGACCGACAGAACACAGAGCGGCAAGTACAGGACCTCACACAACTGGCCTTACAACAGAATCTGGTTGTTGACAGGATATTCGAGGAGCATGTCAGCGGAGCGAAGAAGACAAAGGACAGACCGATACTATCCGAATGCCTGGACTACTGCACCACCAACAAAATCGACCTTCTGCTGATATCCGAATTATCAAGACTTGGCAGAAATGTGGATGAGGTGCTGAAGAATGTGATGTATGCAAAAGAACACCACCTGAACATACATTTTCAAAAGGAGCAGCTGTCTATATTCGACTCAACCGGAAAAGAGCATCCATTCCTGACAATATTCATAGCCGTATTAGGAACCTGTGCAGAGATGGAGAGAGATAATATCAGATTTCGCCTTCAGTCAGGATACAACAATGCCAGGAGAAAGGGGGTGAAAGTGGGAAGGAAGAGCGGATATAAGAAACCCGACGAAGATTTGTTGGCTGAATATTCCGGGGTGATAAAGGCGCTACGCAAAGGCTACCCCATAAGAATGATAGCCAAGAATGAGAACGTCGGGATATCAACCGTACAAAGATTAAAGAAACGATTCATAGACAACCAACAGCAATAATCATGGACATCACAAACATGAATGAGAAAGAGATTATGCGACTCTATTCTCAGGTTACATTCGACAAAATCCAGGAACTCGCATATTACCTGGACAGCATAGAATTTCCAGAGAAGCAGAAGATACCATACCAAGGACCAACTGCATCAAAAGTCAATAATCCAGTTTTTTGGTTGGAGTGGGATGATGAGAATGAAGAACCAAAACTCAGATCAAACCTAGTGCCAGACAAACCAAGAAACTTATACTTTGACGACCTCTTGAACTATCGCTTTTTGATCGGCCTGAGAGATTCCGTCATGAAAGCAGCGGAAGTATATAAGACCCGCGATGAAGCAAGACGGTGGATAGAGGCCGAAAGAAATGCGTGTATAGATATGGATGGTCGTATAGAGGTGCTGGTTGTAGAGAAATCACCAAAGAGAAGGCAACCGAGCTATTCCCTAAGTACAGTTTCGGCAAAGGATTCTACTCTCTCTCATGGATAACAGTAGAAGGAGAAAAGGTAATAGAATTTAACGAGCTCTCAGAAAACGATATGTGGTAAAACAGACCCGGCAGCGTAAGCGCCGGGCCTTCTTTTTAACTGGACTCTGTATTGGATGGGAGTATATCAGGGAACGCAGCACACACATTCTCAACCTCCTTCCAGAAGTTTGAATAATCGATAGTTTGGTCTACTAAGTAACGGTAAAAAAATAACATGATACAATCCTATCGTACAAATGAGGCAGTTTTGTTTTCATCAAAAACGACAACATCGTTACAACTTATTTTTTAATCGTTACTAAAAGAGGAAAAATCGAAAGATTTTTCCTCTTAGTTTTTGCACATTAGTCAATAGTTTTTACCTTGCAATAGAGACCTTTATCAGTTTTCTCATCAAGTCACGCTTGCTGCCATCGATATACAACATCCCAAACCCTGGCAGTGTATCCCGTGGAAGTCAATGCTTTTCTCAACTCGTTTTCCGAGAATTTGTCGGGCAGAGAAGCGTATGCCTCTGGATAACGAATCTTTCTCCCCTTGATCTCAATTCTTTTTTGAAAGTTTTTTCGATGTGGGGATACTAATAATAACAACAATTGCGATGATGAACAATAAGAGGTTTACGACGGAAAATGCCACTATGTTCGGCAAGTATTTCTCGGAACAGGGGTTCTGGGACAAAATCAAGGGTGTCGCCACTCAGGCGGGGAAGAAGGTAGTGTTGCCGGCTCTGCTGCTTTATTATGTGCTGCGGTCACGGAATGTGTCGCTCAGGGATAAGGGCCTTATTGTGGGGGCGCTGGGGTATCTGATTCTCCCTACCGACCTGGTGCCCGATTTTCTCCCTTTGGCGGGTTTTGCCGACGATGCTACCGCTTTGGCACTGGTGCTGAAGATGGTGGTGTGCCATGTGGACAAGGAGATTGAGGATAAGGCCCACGCCAAGGCCGAAGCGTTGTTCGGTTGAGTGGGTGCGTTATTGTTGATGCGTTTGAAATATGAGTATGGAGGCGGGTGAGGCGTGAGGGGTGATGGTGAAGGTGTCGGCGAGGGATTCGTTGAGGGTGCCGTGCCACCATTGGTCGAGGCAGCGGCGATGGATGGGATAGCGGAGACCGCTGACGCTGATGGGCACCTGCGGGGTGAGGGAGAAGATGGAAACCTGCTGCCCGGCGAAGGAGGGAAGGCGGGTTTCGGTGTGCAGGGCGGTGAAGGTGCCGTGGTCGGTGATGATGCGCACGGAGGCTTGCAGCGAGTATTGTGCGAGGAGGCTGAGGTTGCCAAGGGTGTGGTCGTCGCGGAGGCCTGTGGCGCCGAGGATGGTGATGTCGGTGGCGCCGAGAGAGAGGCAGTAATGGAAGGCTTTGGTGAGGTCGTTGGTTTCCTGCTCGGCGATATGGATGAAACGGTCGGAGAAGCTCGTTTTGATGTCGGGAGGGAGTGAGTCGCCGTCGCCGACGATGGTGATGTCGGTGGTGCAGAGGCGCGTGAGGCCGAAGTCGAGGAGTTTTTGGAAGGCTCCGTCGCAGCATACTATGGCCTCGGCCTGCAGCAATGGCTGCAAGGCGATGGGGTGGGAGGGGAATAGGCCGTTGGCGAGAAGTATCATGGTGTTGTTTGTGTTTTGGATTCGGATTTACTTTCTTTTCTTTTCCAGCGTCGGTAGCCGAGGATGGCGATGACGGAGTAGACGAGATACATCACGGCGGTGGGGTAGAGGTCGGCGATGAGGGACATGGCTATCATTACGGGTTCGACGACTATCCAACAAAGCCACTGCTGGTAGTATTTCTTGGCCAACATCCACATGCCCACGATGCTCAGTGCGGAGGTGAAGCCGTCGAGCCAGGCGGTGTGGCTCTCGCCGAGCTGTTGCAGCAGCAACGACAGTGCCACGGTGAGGAGGATGACGATGGCGGCAATGGGTAGCCAGAATTTGCGAGGCATGGAGCGGATGCCTTCGTCGGCCATACTCTCGGTGTCGGCATGTCGCATTTTCCACCAACTGAGGGCACCGTAGATGCTGATGATGACGTAGTAGATGTTGATGGCGGCGTTGGCGTAGAGATGACTGCCGAAGAAGATGTAGATATATGCCAAAGGCATCAGCACACCGAAAAGCCACAACAGGGGATGGGCCCGATATTCGAGTATGAGGTAGATGATGCCGATGATTGCGCCGAGGAGTTCCATGATGGGGGCTAAAATTTCATTGCTATGCGGAAGGTGAGGTTGGTGCCAGGTTGCTGGTAGTAGGCGCGGTCGGTGTAGAGGATGCCGTTGTAGGCATAGTCGGCGGTCCATGCGCTGAGGCGGTAGTGGTGGTTGAGGATGTTGTTGACAAGGATTTGGGCCTCGATTTCGCGATGACCTTTGAGTTGCCAGGTGTAGCCCGCTTTGAGGTTGAGCAGGAAATAGGCCTCCTGGCGGTTGATTTGGCGTGAAGTGTTGTCGCAGTACATGGCGCCCACATATTTGCCTATAAGTTGTAGTTTGGCATTGAGGAAAGGCTCAAAAGTGGCTATGGCGGCACCTACCACCGAGGGGGAGAAGGAAAGGTCGGTAGTAGTTGTGCGACGAACGGCCACGGCATCGATACCGCTGCGGAAGTCGTCGAAGGTGTAGTCGAGAATCTTGTTGCTGCTGAGGGTGAGGTTGGCATCCATCTTCATCCACGAGGCGAAGCGGTAGCCGCCCATGAGCTCGAGGCCTATGCGATAGGAACGGTCCACGTTCTCCATGAGGGCGTAGCCGCCCGAGTTGAGGGCGCCCACGGCGGTGAGCTGGTCTTTGTAGAGCATGGCGTAGGCATTGGCGGCAAAGGAGCCTCTGAGGCCGTTGTATTGATAGCCAGCCTCGATGTCGAGCATGGCCTCAGCCTTCACGGTGTCGCCCGCCACTTTGATGTTTTCCTTGATGTCGGGACGTGCGGGCTCTCTTTGGCTGATGCCAGCCACGAAGTAGAGTCGCTGATGGGGGGTGAGAGCCCAGTTGAGCCCCACCTTGGGGTTGAAGAAAAGATAATCTTCGAAAAAGTGGAGCATCGCAAGGTCGTCGTCGGGGCCCTCGATGCGGTAGTTGACGAGGCGTAGCTGGAGGTCGCCGTAGAGGTTGAGGTGTTTGGTGAGGGTGCGGTTGATTTTGGCAAAGGTGGTGGCATCGCGTTTGGTGCCTTGGTTGCGGTACCACTCGGAAGGGTGCTGCTCGGTGACGGAGGCATCGTCCTGCTGCCAGATGATATGGCCGAAATGGTCGCCCTCGAAATAGAGCATCGTCTGACCGAAGCTGATGTCCCAAGGGCCGTGGGAGTAGTTGACAGCAAGGCGACCTGTGATGGCGCCGTTGTTCTCAAATTTGCGTGTGATGCGGTCGGGGTCGAGGTCGGCATACTGCTCGTAGTAGCCATCGCCGTGGGTGAAGTTGGCAATCGCGTTGAGGCTCCAATCGGGTGAGAGGAGATGGGTGAAATAGAGCTGGTAGTGGCGTTGGTGGTAGTTGTCGCTCTCGTCGGGGTAATAGCTCACGTTGCCGTAGCTGTCGGTGTGGGCACCCGCGCCATTGTATCGCGGGTCGGCATCGAGCTGGTAGTCGTAGGCACCGTCCCAGGTGATGCCTGTGCGTTGAGAACCAATGATGACGATGGCCTTGAGCATAGAACGGTCGCTTTGCCAGCCGCCGGAGAGGAAGAGCGACTGGTGGTCGCAAAAACCACCGCGAACGAAGCCGTCGCTGGTGAGGCCGCTGTAGGCCGCATCCATCGAAAAGCCGTGGCGTGTGATGCCTGAGCCTGCACTGATGCCGTATTGGCGGGTGTTCCACGATCCCAAGCTGAAGTCGGCGGAACCGTAAGGAATGCTGTTGGCGTTGAGCGTCTGAATGTTGAGCGCTCCGCCGAAAGAGGAGCTGCCTCCCACCGAGGCCCCCACGCCGCGTTGCAGCTGCATGGTGTTGGCCATGCCTGCGAGGTTGGGGATATTGACCCAATATACAGTCTGGCTCTCGGCATCGTTGAGGGTGATGCCGTTGATGCCCACATTGATGCGGGCTGCATCAATACCACGGAGGCGGAAACTGGTGTTGCCCACCTTGCCGTTCTCGCCCGTGGCTACCACCGAGGGCTGCAGCTCGATGATGTAGGGCAGAGATGTCTCGGTGCGGCTATCGTCGAGCTGCTCGTGGTTGAGGGTGGTGTTGGTGAGCGGGGTTCGCTGACCTACGTAGGTGTCGCTTATGCGGACCTCGTTCAACTGTCGCACGGAGTCTTTGGCAGGCTCTTGTGACCATGAAAGATTGGGAATGATAAAAAAGGCGACGATCAAAACCGTCCTGCGGCATTGCCGCACAGCCTCAAAGGCACAGAAATGTTTGTTTTTTGTGTTCATAATGTTTTCCTCCGCTGGTATTGCCCAGATCAGGTTTGAAGGGTATGTTCTCAGCCACAAAGGTTTAGGGCACCCCTAACTATTTTTTTGTTGATGCAAAGATACGAAAAACTTTTGAAATGAAGTTTCTTTTGCTTGAAAAACTGCTATATTTTGCAGGCGATGGTGAGAGCGTAGGAGGGGTGGAGAGAGGTGCGGAGGGAGATGGATGTGCGGTCGTAGAGGGTGAGGAGGCTCTTGAGATTGTTGGTGATGCCTGTGCCGTAGAATTTTACTAAAGCCTCTTTCTGCGTCCATAGTGCGGCAAAGGTTTGGTCGGGGTATTTGGATTGTAGCACCTGTGCCGCCTCCTCCTCGTTCATGCAATAGTTGAGGAGCGAGGAGGAGGGGGTGATGAAGCGTTCCACGTCGATGCCTATGGGGTTGGAGTCGACCGCCACGGCGATGGCTTCGCGACAATGGCTGATGTTGAAATGTATGTCGGGATGGTCGGCGAGGTAGGGCTTGCCGTGAGGCGAGGTGGAAAAGGTGCTTTCGGCAAGCGAAAAGCCGAGGATCTCCTGCAACAAAAGATGAGATTTGAGGCAGGCGAACTGACCGAAAGTGTGCTTGAAACGGAGTGCCTGTTCGCGCCGCTGAGACGAGACGAGGGGCAGCATGCGCTGCACCTCGTCATCGGTGCAGAGACCCATCTGGTCGAAGAGGAGATACTCCATGTTTCGAGATTTCGATAATTCGAGTTTTCGGTGTATCGATTTATCCGTTGTTGCGGTCGCGGCCGAGGAGTGAGCCAATCCACTGGCGGTTGAGGCGGGCGATGTTCTGCCGTTTGATCTGTTTGGGACATTCGGCTTCGCAAGCGTAGGTGTTGGTGCAGCTACCAAAACCGAGCTCGTCCATCTTGCATACCATCTTCTGCACACGGTCGGCAGCTTCGACGCGGCCTTGGGGCAGGAGGGCGAGGTGGCTCACCTTGGCACCCACGAAGAGCATGGCGCTGGCGTTTTTGCAAGCAGCCACACAGGCTCCGCAGCCGATGCATGCAGCAGCATCCATGGCTTGGTCGGCTTTGTGTTTGGGGATGAGGATGGAGTTGGCATCGGGCACACCGCCTGTGGTGGTGCTGATATAACCTCCAGCCTGGATGATTTTGTCGAAGGCGGTGCGGTCAACCACGAGGTCGCGGATGACGGGGAAGGGCTTTGCCCGCCAAGGTTCAATCCAAATCTCATCACCATCGTTGAACTTGCGCATGTGGAGCTGGCAAGTGGTGATGCCGTCGTCGTTGCCGTGGGGACGGCCATTGATATAAAGTCCGCACATACCGCAGATGCCTTCACGGCAGTCGTTGTCGAAGCAGACGGGATGGGCGATGTTGTCGTTGACGAGCGATTCGTTGAGGATGTCGAGCATCTCAAGGAAAGTACATTCGTCGGAAATATTGTCAACATGATAGGTTTCGAAATGGCCCTTGGCACGGGCATTTTCTTGACGCCAGATATGTAGGGTAAATTTCATTGTTGTTCGTTTTTGGGTGACTTGTGATTCGTGACTGGGATGGCGGTAGCCGCCAATTCACTAATCACAATTCACTATTTATAGTTACGCTTTGCAATCTTGATGTGTTCGTAGTTGAGTTCTTCCTTGCTCATGACCTCGGGGTTGTTGTGGCCTTGGTATTCCCAAGCGGCGACATACATGAAGTTCTCATCGTCGCGAAGGGTTTCGCCGTCCTCGGTCTGATGCTCGGTGCGGAAATGTCCGCCACAAGATTCTTCGCGGTGGAGGGCATCGGCAATGATGAGCTGGGCCAACTCAAAGTAGTCTTCGAGGCGATAGGCTTTTTCGAGTTCTGGGTTGAACTGGGTGGAGGAAGTCGGAGGCCAAGCGGTCTTAG
>JAZUIX010000095.1:0-35203 GCA_045642445.1 Bacteroidales bacterium
TTGCTGTGCAGAACGAGGAAGCGTAGCGGGCTACGTGACCGAGTGATAAACAGCAAGATGCCGGAAAACGCCCGAAATCGCAGAAAAGTATTTTATTTTTCATTATCTTCATACGTTGAATTTATAGAACCCACCTCAATAGAACTGGCTCATTATAGAGGGGTCGCGGAGGGTGGCAAGGGCCGATTTGTACACATCGTCCGCATCCTTCAGCACTCGATAGTAGTAATCCATGCCTAAGATGCGCTCCACCACGAGGGCTTTGAGCACCAAGTGCTGGTAATCGTCGCTATGCTTTGTACGCACGGGGTTGGCAGCCTCTTTGGACGTGTCTCTCACCACCTCTTTTTCAGCAGCATAAGCAGCAAAAAGGCTATCGATTGCAAGGGTATCGTAGATGCTCAAGAACTGATCAAAATCAATATCCGAGTACTCGTTCCTATGTTGGTCGGCCCACCTCTGGGAGAACTGCCGGAGGAGTCCCTTGCTGTTGCATGCTATATAGTAGTCGCTCAAGCGCATGGTGTCCATAGGTATGAAGATGTCGGGCATGATGCCGCCACCCCCGTAAACGGTTCTTTCTCCGAAGGTTTGGTATTTCAACGAATCGGGGAAATGGATAGAATCGGCTGAAACGAACTCGCCGTGTTTGTAGCGTCGAGCAAGGTCGGCTTGATAATCTTCGGCACCTTTTTCGTAGGGCTTCTGAATACAGCGTCCCGAGGGGGTGAAATAACGGGCCGTGGTGATGCGAACCTGGGCACCATCGGAGAGGGTATACATGCGCTGTACCAAGCCTTTACCGAAGCTTCGACGACCTATAAGCACACCTCTGTCCCAATCTTGAACGGCACCACTTACAATCTCGGCTGCCGAGGCGCTGTTTTCATCTATCAGCACCACCAAATCCCCGCTACGGAAACTGCCGTAACGATTGGCTCGGAAATCCTGACGTTTTTGTGCACGGCCTTCTTGATAAACGAGCAGTTTTCCATTGGAGATGAATTCGTTGGCCAAGCCGCAAGCTATGTCGAGGAAACCACCCGTGTTGCCTCGGAGGTCGAGAATGAGGGACTTCATGCCCTGTTTCTGAAGCGCGAACACAGCCTTGCGGAACTCATCCACAGAGGTGCGTGCAAAACGGAGGAGGCGTATGTAACCAATGGTATCATCGGCCATAAAGTAAGTATCGACCGAATTGATAGGTATTTTGTCGCGGATGATGTGGAAGGCTATGGTGTCTCTACCACGAAGCATATCGACCACCACCTCGGTACCCTTCTTGCCTCGCAGACGTTTGAATATAAAGTTGTTGTTGACGCTGTCGCCCGTAGCTTTTTCACCATCTATGCGGATGATTTTGTCGCCACGTTGCACCCCTACTTTTTCAGCCGCACCTCCAGCCACTACGTCGCCCACAACAACGGTGTCGTTGAAGATGCTGAAGGTGATGCCGACCCCTTCAAAGTTGCCTTGAAGGCTCTCGTTGCTTCGCTCCACGTCCTTGGCGGGGATGTAGATGCTGTGGGGGTCGAGATTGCGGAGCATGGCCCTCACGGCCTCCTCGCTGGCTCGGTCGGTGTTGGGATCCTCCACATATTTGTCGTGAACCAAACTGAGCACCTCCAACATGCGTTTTGCGCCGGGGATGGTATCGGAAACGGAAAATGTGTCTTCTTTATGAAACAACTTCTTGAAGAACTGTGCATTGGCAGAGGTCGAAAAGAAAGCGACCAAGAGAATGAAAGGGAGTATACGTTTCATTAGCAGAGATGTTTTTGAGAGTGCAAAAGTACACAAAAATCTCAATATATTGCAAAAAAAATCATTGGTAATGGATTTTTTTGTATATTTGCATTTTTAAATATTAAGCAAACAAAATTATATTTAATACAATGTCAATAGAAAACAAATCCAACAAAGAGACCAAACCCCTGGGTTTTGGCAAAACGATGTTGGCTTCGGCCCTGGGTATGCTGATTGCCACAGCCGTCCTCAACATCATCATGTTTATCTCTTTCATCGTATTTTTCATTTCGAGTCTTTCTTCGAGTTTTGAGGAAAAAGAGCCCATCATGGGCGACAATTTTGCCGTGGAGTTGAACCTCACGGGCATGGTTTCGGAATGTGCGGGGAGCGACTTGCAGTCGTTGTTCAGCGAGGTGAAGAGCACCAGCATCGAGCAGCTCCGCACGGCTATCGACCACGCCGCCGAGGATAGCCGCGTGAACGCCCTCTATCTCCACCTCGGAGGGAGCAACCTCGTATGGGCGCAAGCCGAAGAGTTGTGCTTCAACCTTGAACAATTCCGCAAGGCCGCACCCGACAAACCCATCATCGCCTACGGCGAATCGATGTCGCAACCCGAATACTACCTTGCCACCTGTGCCAACGCTATCGCTGTGCACCCTTCGGGCGTTATTGATTTCCGCGGCATGGGAGCAGAAGTGATGTTCTACAAAGGACTTTTGGACAAACTCGGTGTGCACATGGAGCTGATACGTCCCACCTCGTGCGCCTATAAGAGTGCCGGTGAGGTCTACACCCGCACCGATATGAGCGATGCAAACCGCGAACAGGTGCGCTCCTACATCAGCAGCATCTGGAGCTATGCCGCCCAGAACATAGCCAAACGCCGCAACATCACCGTCGATCAGGTCAACACCATAGCCGACGAACTCTCGGCCTATCTGCCTCAGGACGCCCTGGCCAACAAGATTGTGGACACCCTCTGTTTCGCACAGGATATCAAAAATATTCTCAAGAGCAGATACGCTGTGAAGAAAATTGTTTCGGCCAACCATTACGCCGAGGATGTGCAGGTGAAGGCCAAGGATAACCAGATTGCCATCATCTACGCCGAAGGCGATGTGGTGCCTGGCAGCAGCAATGGCACACAGACAGCCGTGTATGGTGACGATATTGCCCAAGCCCTGCTCGATGCGGCCAAGGACAAGAAGGTGAAGGCCATCGTGCTGCGTGTCAACTCTCCCGGAGGTGCCGTAACGGCTTCCGAGACCATGACCTCTGCCGTCATGGCTGCCAAGAAACAGAAACCTGTAATCGTTTCTATGAGCGGCCTTGCCGCCAGTGCGGGTTACGAAATATCCTGCAATGCGAACTGCATTGTGGCTCACCCCACCACCCTCACGGGCAGCATAGGCGTTTTCGCCACCATCCCCGAGGTGGGCACCCTGCTGCGTCAGCGTTTGGGCATCACTACCGATACCGTCATGACCAACAAGAACAGCACAGGTCTCTCGCTCTATCGTCCCCTCTCGCCCACCGCAAGAGCCATGCTGCAGAAGAATGTTGAGGATTTCTACATCACCTTCACCCAACGTGTGGCCGATGGTCGTCACAAGAGCCGCGAATATATCGACAGCATCGCCCGAGGCCGTGTGTGGACAGGATTGCAAGCCAAAGAGATTGGATTGGTCGACACCCTCGGCGGAATGTCGCTGGCCCTGCAAATTGCTGCCGAAAAAGCCGGAGTTGATTTGGCAAAATGCTCCACGGTGAACTACCCCTCCAAGAAAGATTTTTGGAGCCAATTGATCGAACTGAGCGGCAAACAAAAGGACGAAGAGGAGCTCCGTGCCCGCCTCAACACCCTCGTGCCTTTCTACAACGACCTTGAGAATTGGGCAACCATGGAGCCCGTCCAGGCTCGTCTGCCTTTTGCTTTATCAATCGACTAAATTATGGTGGGTTCTATAAATTCAACGTAAACATGAAATATTTTGAAAATATACTTTTCTGTGATTTTGGCCGTTTTTGGTCATCTTGCTGTTTGTCACTCGGTCATGTAGCCCGCTACACTCCCAATTCTCCGCTATGCCTCCTTGGAGCGTCGACATTGCCTATCGGCACCGCTATCGAAAGCCACTGGCTTTCGTGATGCTCAGCAATCTGTTCCAAAACCAACTCAAAATCCCAAGAAATCAATTTATAGAACCCACCTTATTCTAAAATAAATGATTGTCTGTATTGCCGAAAAGCCCTCTGTGGGAAGAGATATTGCCCGAATACTCGGTGCCAACGTGAGCCATGACGGATATATGGAGGGCAACGGGTACCAAGTGACATGGACTTTCGGACACCTCTGCACCCTCAAGGAACCTCACGACTACACCCCCTATTGGAAGTCGTGGACTTTGGCCGACCTGCCCATGATGCCTGCCCCTTTCGGCATAAAACTTATAGACAACCAGGGATATACAAAACAATTCAACACCATCCAGCGTCTGATGCAGGCAGCCGATATGATCATCAACTGCGGTGATGCCGGACAAGAGGGCGAACTGATTCAGCGCTGGGTGATGCAGAAGGCTCAGCCCCACTGCCCCGTGCAACGGTTGTGGATCAACTCCATGACCGACGAGGCTATTCGTGAAGGCTTCGCCAACCTCAAACCACAGGAGGAATACCACTCGCTTTACGAGGCTGGGCTGTGTCGCGCTATCGGCGACTGGCTTTTAGGCATGAACGCCACAAGGCTCTACACCCTCAAATACAGGCAGATGCCCAAGCAGGTGCTCTCCATAGGTCGTGTGCAGACCCCCACGTTGGCGATGATTGTGAACCGACAGTTGGAGATTCAAAATTTCACACCCGAGCAATACTGGGTTCTCGCCACCGTTTACCGCGACACTCTCTTCACCCTCAAACAATCCGAAAAAGAGGAGGAAGAAGAGAGCACCACCGACAGCAAGGGTCGCCGAACTTCGGAGGAAGAGGTTCGCAAAGATTTTGAGAAAATCAAGGACAAGGACTTTGAAGTAACCAATGTCACTCAAAAGAACGGCACCGAAGCCCCTCCCCGACTCTTCGACCTCACCAGTCTTCAGGTGGAATGCAACAAAAAATATTCCTTTTCTGCCGAAGAGACCCTCCGCTACATCCAAAGCCTGTACGAGAAGAAATTCACCACCTACCCCCGCGTAGACACCACCTTCCTCAGCGACGACATATACCCCAAATGTCCCACCATTCTTCAAGGTTTGGCACCCTACGCCTCACTTATCCAGCCCCTCATGGGCACCAAATTGAAGAAAAGCAAAAAGGTGTTCGACTCCTCGAAAGTGACCGACCACCATGCCATCATCCCCACGGGCATGAACCCCTCCAACGGCGACCTCTCTTTGAACGAGAAGAAGGTGTTCGACCTTATCGCACGCCGTTTCATTGCGGTGTTCTACCCCGACTGCAAGTTCTCCACCACCACCGTGCTCGGCAAAGTGGAAACCGACGAGGAGAACGGCAAGAAAGGCAAACTGGAATTTAAAGCCACTGGAAAACAGATTCTTGAGCAAGGCTGGCGCGATGTTTTCGCCTGGGGTCATGCCGCAAAAGAAGCCTCCAACGACGAAGATGGCAAGAAAGAGGATGAGGAAAAGGTGCTGCCCAACTTCACCAAAGGCGAACGTGGCCCTCATACCCCATCGCTCACCGAAAAATGGACTCAGCCACCCAAGCCCTACACAGAAGCCTCGCTGCTCCGTGCCATGGAAACGGCTGGCAAAACCGTCAACGACGATGAGTTGCGCGACGCTTTGAAGGAAAACGGCATAGGCCGTCCCTCCACCCGTGCCGCCATTATCGAGACACTCTTCAAACGCAACTATATCCGCAAAGAGCGCAAATCAATCTTTGCCACAGAGACAGGCATCGACCTTATCGGCATCATACACGAGGAGTTGCTGAAAAGTGCCGAGCTCACCGGCCAATGGGAGAAAAAATTGCGCGAGATCGAGCATCACCAATACGATGCCAAACAATTTGTCAACGAGTTGAAACAGATGGTTTGGCAGATTGTCCAAGAGGTGCGGAGCGACACCAGCAACCGTCGTGTTACGGCTGTCCCCATGCCCGAGGCACCCAAAGCCAAAACCAAGCGCACAAAGAGCGAAGCAGTAAAGGTGGGTTCTATAAATTCAACGTAAACATGAAATATTTTGAAAATATACTTTTCCGTGATTTTGGCCGTTTTTGGTCATCTTGCTGTTTGTCACTCGGTCATGTAGCCCGCTACACTCCCTCGTTCCGCTCAGCAATCTGTTCAAAAACCAACTTAAAATCCCAAGAAATCAATTTATAGAACCCACCATATGTCGGTTATCAATCATTTCTTTTTCGGAAGGAGCTGCTCTTTGGTCATCTGCAGTTGGTCGCGGACCAGCTGCATGTGCTCGACGGCGGTTTTGGAGAATAGGGGCCGCTTCATGTCGCGTTTGAGGATCTTGAGGCTCTGCTGGTGGTTGACGAAGTGGAGCTCGGGGCCTATGTTCTCGCCTTCGCCGTCGATGTTGACCCATTTGTCGACGTTGCCCGCCACCCACACTTCGTGGGCTTTGAACATCTCGACATGCTGGCTCAGCTCAAAATGGTTGGCATAGATCAATGGCCCTGTGATGGGGACGTGCTCGATGGGTATCTTGTCGACGATGCTGATGTCGATGAGGCCGTCGTCGAGTTTGGCCTGCGGCGCCACGGCGGCGTTGTAGCCGAATTGGTTGCTGTTGGCAAAGGTGGTGAACCACGAGGTGCGTCGGATTTCCTGGCCGTCGATGACGAGGGTGTAGTCTTTGGATTCGTAGGTGGGGTATTCGCGCAGGATGAGGTTGAGGTAGGCGGAGAAGCCGCGCACTTTGGCGGATTTCATGAGTCGTGCGATGAAGGCGTCGAAGCCTATGCCGGCGATGCTGGCGATGTAGTGGGTGTCGTTGAGGGTGATGGTGTCGATGAGCCCTTGGTTGTTCTGGTTGAGGACGCGGATGGCGAGGGCCGGCGTGAGGGGTATCTTCATGCATCGTGCCAGTCCGTTGCCGCTGCCGCAGGGGATGATGCCGAGGGTGGCGTCGGAGCCGTGGATGCCGGCGATGACGTCGTTGACGCTGCCGTCGCCGCCCACGGCGGTGACGATGTCGAAGCCTTCCATGGCTCCCTGGCGGGCCAGCTCGGTGCCGTGGTGGATGCGCTCGGTGTAGCGCACTTCGTAGTCGTAAATGTCTTGGTTGAGGTTGTCTTTCAGCAACCGTTCAATCTTTTTCTGTCGCCCGACACCCGAGATGGGGTTGACGATTACGAGCATCTTTTTTTTCATATCGGTGTGGTTTTGGGTTTTCTACCTTGTCATTTGGTTGTTGATGAGGCGCTGGCTGTACTGTTGCAGGATGGCCCGGAGGAGGCGGTGGTTGCCGTTGCCCTCTTGTTTGCCGTTGGCTATGACGGCCACGTTGCCGTCCTGTGTCTCAAGTTGGTAGTAATCGTTGCCGAAGGATAGCTGCCACCCGTCGGGGTTGCGGAAGGCGCTGGTGCCGAAGCAGACGGTGGGGGTGGTGATGCCGAGGTAGTCGAGGAGTGTGGGCATGATGTCGAGCTGCTGCATGAGGCGGGGGTAGAGGTGGTGAGGCGCGGGAATGGCGGCGAGGGTGTCGGCGGGCTGCGGGATGTAGAACATCAGGGGGATGCGGTACCAGCCGTTGTAGTCGTTGTAGGGGCGGCTGAGGCCTTGTCCGCTGTGGTCGGCGGTGATGACGAAGATGGTGTTGGTGTACCAGTCGGTCTGGCTTGCGGCTTTGAAGAAGAGGCGCAGGGCGTTGTCGGTGTATGACATGACGCGGCAGAGTTTGTGGGGTCCTTCGGCAAAGTCGTCCTTGTGGTTGGGCGCCATGGTGTAGGGGTGGTGCGAGGAGAGGGTGAAGACGCCCGACATGAAGGGCTCTTGGAAGGTGCTCAGCTGGCGGACCATGTATTGCAGGTAGGGCTCGTCGTAGATGCCCCAGCAGCCGTCGTAGTCGTCGGCGCCGGTGTTGGGCGAGGCTTCATATTCGTTGCGGCCATAGTATTCCTGGAAGCCGAATTTGCGGCAAAGGTTGTCGAAGGACATGACGCCGTTGTCGCCACCGTGGAAGAAGGCGGTGTGATAGCCGTTGTCGCGGAGCACGGCGGGGAGGGCGTAGAGGCTGTCGTCGGCGTAGTCGGAGAGGGGATAGGGGAAGTCCATGAGTGTGGGCAGGGAGGCGAAGACCGCGGGGATGCCCTCGATGGATTTTTTGCCGTTGGCGCGGCCCTGGTAGACGATGGCGTGTTGGGAGAGCGAGTCGAGGAAGGGGGTGCAGGAGGCCATGGCGCCGTGGTTGTAGCAGCCCATGTATTCCTGTCCGAAACTTTCGAGGACGAGGATCACCACGTTTTTGCGGTGGGTGATGTCGGTTTGGGGCATCATGGGGTCGAAGGGGTTGCTCCAGCAACCTCCGCGGGGTGCCCAGAGGCCGGGTTGCAAGGTGTCGAGCATATCGCTGTGTTGGAAGCGGGGGTCGAAGAGGCGCTGGGCCTCGTCGGGGCTCATGTATTGGGGGTCGTTGAGTGTGCCGCCGTTGCGATAGGTGCGAATGATGTTGTAGAGGCTGTTGGTGACCAGCGGACTGTTCTTGCACTGGCTGTAGTTGGTGCAGGAGGGCCAGGGGGCCTTGGGGTTGCAGAGGGCGTTGGCGAAGAGGCCGAGGCAGACGAGCGCCAGGACGGAGCCAAAGATGTTGTCGGCTCTGTAGTTGGCGTATTTGATGCGGGGTGCGAGGACGATTTTTCTGCCGCCATAGATGGCGAAGAACAGCAGGAAAAGCCCCACGAGGGTGGCATACCAATAGTCTTTGAGGAAATGAGGCCAGAGCACCATCATGTTGCCACCGATGCCCATGTAGTGGAATATCTCGCCGCTGAGACGTCGGTAGGTGAATTGGAAATAGGGGGCGTCGCAAACATCGGCCAAGATGAGGCACAGCACAGGGATATAGTAGAGAAAAAGCTCGACAACGGCGCGGAATGTCTTGTTCCAGCGACATTTGAGCGGCAGCAGGTTGACGAAATAATAGGGGAGGAGCATCAATCCCACGGTGACAAGGGCGAAAACGATGTTGCCCCAGAGGATGCTGCCCCACTCGGCCCAGCCGTCGACGTGGAAGATGCGGGTGTTGGCAAAATAGAAGAGCACTTGGGCCCCGAGCAGCAGCAGTATTGCCAGGAGTGATTTGGCGAGGAGGTAGATATATATGTTGTTGGTGTTGATCCAGCCTTGTTTCTTTCTATTCATTATATTGATGTTTCGGAGTTTTGAAATTTTGAAGTTTCGAGTTTTTGAAATTTCGAGCTTTCGCAGTCAGTTCTTAACTCTTAACTAATCACGGACGATAATTCGATTGGCTTAAAATCTTCTGAGCGTCGGTTTCGTTGAAAAGCTCCTGGAGGGAGCAGTTGTTGCGCTTCATGTACTGGCTCACGATGTGCCACCCGATATAGTCGGTGGTGCGGGGAGCCGAGTCGCGGAAGGCGTTGGTGGAAGGGGCGTCGTCGATGAAGTTGTGGAAGCGCATGTAGTCGGTTTCGTACAAGAGTTGGTTTTGCATAAAGTAGGTCCAGACATTCTCCTCGTTGTGCTCCATCCAGTCGATTTGCTCGGAGGTGTAGCGCATGAGCAGGCTGTCGGGGGCTTCGGGGAGCACCTGCTGGGCGAAATAGATGGCTTTGCCCTCGGCAATCATGTAGTCGAGGAGTGTCATGGTGCGGTCTTCGGCCACGCAGATGTGTTCGCTGGCCACGCCGAGCATACAGTCGACGGGGAGGTATTCGCGGCGGCTCTGCTTGACCAGGTACAGGGGTGTGCCGAAAAAGCCGTAGCGTTCGGTGTGGGGGAGGATGTATTGGTCGAGGCTGATGAGCAGTTCGTGGTCGGAGAAGCCCACGCGCATGTTGTAGTCAAAACTGCCCGAGATGTAGGTGTAGACCTTGTCGTAGTTGAGGTCGGGGTCGAGGTCCTTGGCGCGAGCCAGGGCTTTGCCCAAGAGGGCGGATTCCTGGTTCATGTCGCCGAAGACGCTGTCGACAATGCGGTAGATGTCGCGCATGGTGGGGTCGGCCACAAAGCCGGCGAGCATGGCCATGAACTCGGGGTTCTCGGGGGCGATGTTGAGCAGGGGGGTGGCGAACTCCTCGCGCGAGGAGGCCAGGCGTTGGGGCATCTGAGCTGCAGGGCCCTCGAACAGCACCTTCTCGAAGCGGTGCAGCTGCACCGCTTCGACAGGTGTGCGACGGCAGGAGGAGAGCATGATGATGCCCGCCACCACCGTCAGTAATATGTAAGTAGTCTTACTCCTCACTTTTTTGTTCCTCGTCTTTTTCGTTCAAAATTCTCAGTTTGGCTTCGAGGAGGGCGATCTGCTGGCGAGCACCCTGCATCTTCTTCTCGAACTCGGCCTTGAGGAGGTCGGCCTGTTTGCTGCTGGCCAGGAAACCGAGGTTGTTCTCCCAAAGTTTGAGGTCGGCGCGGAGTTTCTCGATTTTGTCGAGGAGTTCCTGCTTCTCGTTGTTGACGAAGCGCTTGGTGTCGCCGGCGAAGTTGCGGATACGCTCGCGGTAGGAGTTCTCTTCGGCTTCGCGGGCAGAGATCTTCAGTTTCTCGAAGATGCCGTTGATCAGCTCGCGATACTCCTTCTGCACGCGGTCTTTCTCCTTCATGGGCACATGACCGATCTCGGCCCAGCGGCGCTGGAAGTCCTTGATGGCGTTGAGGTTCTCGTCCTTGTCCTCACCAAAGACGTAGGCCTTGAGCTCGTCGATGATGCCGTTCTTCTTGACCAGGTTCTCGCCCTCGCTGCTGCGGATGTCCTTGAAGTATTCGCCCTTCTTGGCAAAGAACTCGTCGCAGGCGCTGCGGAAGCGGTGCCACACCTTGTCGCTCACCTTGCGGCTGGTGGCTCCGATGTTCTTCCACTCGGCCTGGAGCTCGAGGAGCTCCTCGGTGGCCTTCTTCCAGTCTTCGCGCTTGGCGATGGCTTCGGCTTTGAGGCAGAGGTCGATTTTCTTGTTGTAGTTCTCCGACTGTTCGTCGCGGATCTGGCCGAAGTGGAGCTTTTTGTCGGCATAGTGCTTGTCGATGATGCCTTTGAACTTGCCCCAGATTTCCTCGTTCTGCTCGTGCGGCACGGGGCCGATGCTCTTCCAGAGCTTCAGGAGGCCGTCGAGGGCCTCGGTGGTGTCGTTCCACTCCTTGGTGGAGGAGGGCTGCTCCTGGGTGAGTTCGGCGGCCTTCTCGATGAGGGCCTGCTTGGCGAGGAGGTTCTGGTCGAGTTCCTCTTTGCGCTGGTCGTAGTATTCGCGGCGGCGCTCGTCAATCTGGTTGGCGGCATTGTTGAAGCGCTGCCAGGTCTCCTCGTTCTGCTCCGAGGGCACAGGGCCTATCTCTTTCCACTGGGCGCGGAGGTCCTGCAGGGCTTTGAAAGCCTTAACGATGGATGTCTCCACAATGAGTTCCTCGGCCTTCTCGCAGAGCTGGATTTTCTGCTCCAGGTTGCGTTTGAGGTCGAGCATGCGGAGCTCTTTATTGATTTTCACCTTGTTGAAGAACTGCTCGATGAGGAAATGGTAGTTCTGCCAAAGGTCGTTCATCTGGTCGCGTGGCACATCGCCGATGGATTTCCACTTGTCCTGGATGGTGTTGAAATCGTCGTAGGTCTGCTTCAGCGACTCCTCGTCCTTGTCGATGAGTGCACGAAGCTCCTCGAGAATCTGCTGCTTGGCCTCGAGGTTGCGCTTTTTCTGCGCCTCGATGTCGTCGAGCATCTTCTGACGGCGGGTGCGGTAGGTGTCGTAGGCCTTGTAGAAAGCGTCGGCCACGGCATCGTTGGCAGGCTGGTAGTCGTCCTTGTTGCCGCCTTCGGCAATAAAGGCTTCGAAAGCCTGTTTCTCCACCTCTTTGTTGAGGGTGGTGAACTGGGCGCGGATAGCGGTGGCGCGGTTTCGGATCTTGGCCACATCGTCGTTCAGGAGCTCGTTGAAGGCGCTCAACAGCTCTTCGCGGCTCATGGCGCTGTAATCCACCGTGGGCTCGGCTTCCGCCTCTTTCTGGGGTTCGTTTTCGTCGGCAGGGGTGCCGGCGTTAGTCTCGGGCATCGTCTCGGCGACGGGCTCGGCATTGGGATTGGGTTGATTAGAGTCGTTGTCGGCTGCGTTTTGGTTCACGTCGTTGTTTTCGACAACAGGTTGCAGTTCTTCGTTCTGTACGGGTTGCTGCATTTCATTCAGGTCTTCCATTTTGGATAAATTGTTTAGAATTAGTTCTACAACAATGTGTTGCAGACGTTGATTTGGGTTAACTCTGCCCGAAGGCGAAATGCAAAGATACAAAAAAAATGGAATATCTAATATATAAAATGCCTCAAACGGCAAAAAATAATTCCGAAACAGGAAAATGAGGTTTTGAATTAGGGGCAAAACAGGGGAGGTGAAAGGGGAAGAAAGTATGTGATTTTAACAATCTGTTTTGTGTTGAATTTTGCTCCAAAAGGGGCCTCGGAGATGGTTCGCTTATCCTTCGCTTATCCTTCGCTTATGGTTCGCTCCTGAAATACCCCGTGAGCGACCCCAAAACGACCCTTGTGCGAGGCATCAAAAAAGCATCTCCGACCTATATTGATTTAACAATAGTTAAAAATTTTAATAATCGTTTTTTTGAGCCATTTTTGAAGAGCGAAAAAGATTTTTTTTTGAACAAAAAGTGCAAGTGTCGAATATTTTTTGTATATTTGCATTTTTATAGATATATGACGAAGATTTTTAGACGATATAACTCAACGATTTACGGCAATTACAAAAAGTATGCCCTCGTCTACGGCTTGGCAATTGGCTGTGCGCAGTTCGTGGTGGTGGCTTTTTGGAACCTGCTTTCGTCGACCTGGCTGCCGAGTCCCGAGAACTATGTTACCGAGGTGGTGCTGCTCGCGGGAATATTCGGTTTCACCTACCTTTATCGCCGCAACCTTAAGGCCCGCCCGGGGCAGGAGGGCGCGGGGGTGACCCTGAAGGAGCTGCTGCTGCTGGGGCTGGGCATGGGCTGTGTGGGAGCCGTGGTTTACGGCTTGTGGATGTGGCTCTATTGCGGCAGATTGATGCCCAACATGGTGGAATACTTTAACGATCAGCGTATTGCTGTGATGCCCGGGGCCGAGACAGGCGAGGAGGCACGGAAGGCCATAGAGATGGTGAGGAACTATACGGCTGGCGACTGGGCCTTCATCGGCGGGTTCCGCACAGCGGTGATGAGCGTGATGTTCGCCTTTTTCGCCGCACTGATTTTCCGCACCGAGTATGCCCCTGTGAGGGAAAAGAAAGAAAAGACAAAAGATTGATTTTTAAATAACAAAAGAAAACTGATTTACAACTATGGATATTTCAATTATTGTACCGCTGTTTAACGAAGACGAATCGCTGCCGCATCTGGCAGAGTGGATCGACCGCGTTATGAATGAGAACCATTTCGACTATGAGGTCATCATGGTGGACGATGGCAGCAAGGATAATTCGTGGCAGGTGATTGAGGACCTCCACGCCAAGAACGGACGCTACAAGGGCGTCAAGTTCCGCCGCAACTACGGCAAGTCGGCAGCCCTGAATGTGGGTTTTGCCCGTGCCGAGGGCGACGTGGTGATTACGATGGATGCCGACCTGCAGGACAGCCCCGACGAGGTGCCCGAGCTGTACCGCATGATTAAGGAGGAGGGCTACGACCTGGTGAGCGGCTGGAAGAAGAAGCGTTATGATTCGAAGATCGCCAAGAATATTCCCTCGAAGTTTTTCAACTGGACTACACGCAAAATGAGCGGTATTAAGCTGCATGACTTCAACTGTGGCTTGAAGGCCTACCGCCGCGATGTGGTGAAGTGCATCGAGGTGTATGGCGAGATGCACCGCTATATTCCCGTGATTGCCAAATGGGCGGGATTTTCGAAGATTGGCGAGAAGGTGGTGCAGCACCGCAAGCGCGAGTTCGGTGTCACCAAGTTTGGTTTGAACCGTTTTGTGAACGGCTACCTGGATCTGATGAGCATCATGTTCATGTCCAAGTTCGGCAAGCAGCCCATGCACTTCTTCGGTTTGATAGGCAGTGTGGCCTTTTTGCTGGGCTTTGTCGCCTTCGTGGTGGTGTGTGTGATGCGCCTCTGTGGCCGTATAGCTTTGACCAACAGCGTGTGGTTCTACGTGTCGATGCTGTTCATTTTGATGGGCACGGTGCTCTTCCTTGCCGGCTTTATCGGCGAGCTGGTGTGCCGCAACTCGACCACGCGAAACCAGTATCTGATTGAAAAAGATATGGTGTCAATTGAGAATTGAGAATTGAAAATTGAGAATTGAAAATTAAGGTAAAGGTTATTGGTTATCGGTTATTGGTTATCGATTTATAAGGGTTATTGGTTATTGGTTATAGGTTATCGATTTGTAAAGGTTATTGGTTTTTAATAATACGAGGTACTTATTGATTCGGGAACCGTTCTTAACTCTTAATTCTTAACTCTTAACTCTTAACTAATCAAGGGCTGCCGCCCTCCAAGTCACTAATCACGGTTCACTATTCACCAATATGTCACATGCTGGGAGACAGGTTGTATATCACTCCTGCATTGAGGATTGCATAACCATTGATCCAGCGTCCTTCCCCTCCATTGAAACGGGGAGGCACCACCATGAACCGGCCATCCAAACTGATGTCTATTGACGCGGATACTCTCCATCGCATCATCACACCCGCTTCTACCGACAAATCATACTGCTGCTGATCAAACCTCATATTGAACCCCACTCCTGCATAAGGCAACACATTTAATGGGGAGGCCTGCCCAGTGGTTTTCAAATTACTGACATTGAACATTATGTTTCCTCGAAGATCATAAAAACGATATAAATAGGGCATCGATCCATTCTGGATTTTTCCCTCTTGCAATGAGAAACAACATCGCAATGTCCAATATGTATTGAGGTTTCGACCTACAGCCAAATCAAAATCGCCGCCTACTCTATCGGCCATTGTCTTGGTTGTCTGTCCTTTTACTATCGAGAATGAGGGCCCTACGGAAAAGGCACAGAACCAGTCGTCTTTCAGGTCAAAGAAACGACTACTATTTTTCGTTCCTGACAGATTATCGCCAAATGCATAACGAACACCTGTTGTGATGTCTATGAAGCTCGAGTGGTCCGTATTGCCGTCATACCCATGGGGCATGATATGATATTTGGCTTCGAGCGATATGGCCCAATTTGTGTTCAACCGAAAATTCATTAACAGACCTGCCATCAACGCAAAGTCGGGATCCATACCTGCCATCGGTTTATGGGCAATGGCGACTCCAAATCCCACCATCGGATAGAAATAGACGGTCCTGCGGGACATGCTGTTACCATTGAAGGCGGCTACCGGATCCCACAACATGTCGCAACTGATGTTGGTATGAAAGGTTTCCATAGGACGTATCGTTCCTCGAAACCTGACAAGCAAATCGCTATTGATCAATCCACCACACGTCACCTGTCCGTTGAGTCCTACTTCCTGCTCGGCACTGTTTTGGTAAATACTGGCTCCGAGGCCGAAAGATAGCGATGGGCTTGAGATGGGTTTTTCATCTCGTTGCGCCGACAACGTGAGACAGGCAAAGAAAAAGCATAGTATCAAAAGCGGCTTTTTGTTCATCTCTTTTTCTTTGACGGGAGGTTATGTGATAGAAAAAATGTCCTCACATTGCCTTTGCAGCAATATGAGGACATATTATTGTATTGTAGACATACATTTATTTGCAACGCTCGGCAAACTCTTTGGCCGTAACCTTGACGGGTTCGGGATTGAGTTGTTTCTTGAAGAGGGCGAAGGTCTTGTCGACATACAGTTTGTCCACAATCTGGCGGACATTGTCTTCCTGCTGGGCGATGGTGCGGGCAGCCTGTTCGAGACGCTCCTCGGTCTGTTTCTCGTCCTCACCTTCGGGGCGGTTGTCGTTGCGACGGAGGATGTCCTTGATGTAGTCAACAATCTCGTTCTGGGTGGGTTCGATGCGCTCAATCTTGTTGAGGGTGCTGTCGAGGATTTCCCACTTCAGTGCGGGGAGATATTTCTCGGCCCATTCGTTCTCGATGCTCTCAGCGGTGACATCTTTGTCGCCACGGTTGAGGATCCAGCGTTTGAGGAAAGCTTCGGGCATGGGAGCGTCGAAGTTGTCGAGGAGGGCTTTGCGGACCTGATTGCAGTAGAGTATCTCGCACTGCTCGTCGTTGGCCTTCTCGATTTGTTTGCCGATGGCTTTCTTGAATGCGGCGAGGTCTTTGATGTCCTCACCAGGAAGCACCTGGGCAAAGAGGGCCTCGTTCAGTTCGGCAGGAGTGATGCGGGAGCAACCACTGATGGTGAACTCGACATCGGCTTTGAATTTCTTGGCTGCAGCGGCCTCGAGGTGGAACTGTTTCTCGATCTGTGCGGCGGTGAATGCCTTGGCAGCATTGAAGACAACTTTCTCTTCGGCTTTCTTGCCAACAAACAGGGCTGCGATCTCGGCCTCTTTGACATCGGTGAGGCTGAAGGAGCAGAAAGCGTTCATGCCGCCTTCTTTCTCGGCACCTTCTTTGTCGAGTTCGACGGCTTTGCCATAGACATAGTCGCCCTCGCCGATGGTCTCGGGTGTTTCAAATTTGCCGAAACGCTTGGCGATGTCGTCAATCTGGCTTTCAACATCCTTGGCGCTGACCTTGATGGAGCAGAGTTCGGTGTTCACCTTGTCCCACTGGATTTTGGGCTGGGGCATAAGGGCGGCATCGAAATAGAAGGTGTAGTCGCCACCGTTGGCGAAATCAGGGGTGCCACTCTTTTCGGTGTTGGAGAGCGGGCTGCCGATGATTTCGAGTTTCTCATCGTCGATGTATTTGTAGAGAGATTCACCCAAGAGCTCCTGGACGGCATCAGCGACAATAGTAGGTTTGTACATACGCTGAATCAGGCCCATCGGAGCCGTGCCTTTGCGGAAGCCCGGCAACGTAGCCTTCTGGCGATACTCTTTCAGCTGTTTGGCAACCTTCTCGGCATAGTCGTTTTCAGCAACCTCAATCTTGATGCAAAGGTCCAATTCTCCCAAATTTTCTCTTGTGATATTCATCTTTTTTATGTTAAATTGTTGATATATAATTTAATAATAATCGTTGTAAGAATTGCAAAGTTACGAAAATAATTTGATATAATATATATTTTTATTAAATATTTATAATTTGATTAAAAAAATCGTTTTTCCACAGTGGTCAAAATTGGCCGTAGAAGCCGACATTGAGGTTGCGGAGCTGCATGGGGAGGTAGCCCGATTTGCCATTGGAGTCGCAGGGGACATTGACTTTGAGGTGGCCGCGACGCGAGGCAAAGATGCCCACGCCACCCTCGATGTTGGTATAGGTCTGCATCTCCTGGGAGCCGGAACGGATGGAGTTTTGTGAGTTGAGGTAGGCGTTGAGTTCTTCATTGCAGACGGCTATGGTGATGTCGACGTTGTTGACGTTGAAGAGCGAGTCGCGGTTGTTGACCAAGGAGTCTTTGATGACCTGCAGGAAGCGGTCTTCGGATATGGCGGTGGAGGTGAGCGTGGCGGTGTTGCGGGTATTGGCGACATTTTTGCCCACGATGTCGATAGAGAGGGTGTCGTTGCCCTTGCGGTAATAGAATGTCACCTTGGGCTGATAGAGGCGGCCACGGGGCAAGGTGCGCCATTTGAGGCGGCCACCAGTGCGTGTGCGGTAGCCAAACTCCCAGGCAGGACTCTGGTTGGGCTCGATGAGGCAGGTGGTTTCGATGCTGTCGTGACGGTTGCCGGACATCGGCACCATGGGCAGGAAGCCCACCAAGGTGGTGGTGGCTCGGGCGATGGTGTCACCCGAATTGGTGTTGATGATGAGCAATTGGAAGACGCAGTTGGTGTCCTTTATCAGCCTATTGCCCGGGGTGCAATAGAAAAGCGGCTGGGAGCCTTCGGCAAAATGGCCCGACGGGCGACCCGAGACAAGGGTGTCGCGGAGTTCCCAGCTGTCGACCAACTGATTGGTGGCTGTGAGGAATCCTTCGTTGTCGCGGATGCCTTTCCAGGCTTTGAGGACGACACGGATCTGACCCGAGGGGTAGTTGGTGCTGTCGGCAATGGTAGAATAGTTGTAGAGGTTGTCGTTGCCAAGATAGCAGCGCTGCACACGGGCCCAGATGGTGTCCTCCTGTGGGTCGATGACACAATAGACCGAGGGGACGTCCTTCCACTCGGCGTTGGGGCTGAACTCGACTTTGCACGAGGTGGCCATGATGGTGCCAAGAAATATGGCGAGGAGGGCAAAGGCAGAGATTTGGGGCAGATGGTGACAGATATAGGATTTCATTATCTTGAAATTATTTTACGATTCGACTTCGGTATTTATCAACAGTTTGATTACTTCGGAGGCAATGTGGCAGCCGAAGAGTGGCGGCATGTAGGAGATGGTGCCGATGGTGGTGAGGTGGTTGTCGGTGCGGTCTTCGATCATGGCATGAGGGGGCACTTTTTCGGTGGAAAACACCACACGGATGCCGGTATACACTCCCAGGTGATGGAGTCGTTTGCGCACCATGGCGGCCAAAGGACAGGTGTTGCTTTGGGCGATGTCGCACGCCTGCACCTGCGAAGGGTCGAGTTTTCCCCCACTGCCCATACAGCTGACAACAGGCAGCCCCAACCGATGGGCATGGAAGAGCAAGAAGACTTTGGGCGCCAAGGTATCAATGCAATCCACCACGCAATCATAGTGGTCGGACTCAAGGAGTTCGATCATGCGGTCGTCGCGGATAAACTCGTCGATGGCCGTGACGTGACAATCGGGGTTGATGTCGGCAAAACGGGCTCGGAAAAGTTCGGCTTTGCGTTGTCCGACAGTTGAATGTAGGGCTATAAGCTGGCGGTTGATGTTGCTCTCAGACACCGCATCGCCGTCGACGATGGTCATGGCTCCCACCCCCGCACGACAAAGCTGCTCTGCCGCATACCCCCCTACCCCTCCGAGACCCACGACAAGGACATGCGACGCCTGGAGGCGGTTCATGGCTGTGTCTTGGAGTAGAAGTCGGGTACGGGAGAACATGGGCATGGTTTTATTTTTGTACGGATTCGGCAATGACCACCTCGTCGAGCAGCAGCCAAGGCTTCAGTCCTTTGGCACGATGCCAGGAGGGAATTTGCGGTATGGGTTTGGCCACGAGGCGAACAAAACGCACATTGTCGTATTGGACAGGTAATTCGATGATTTGCAGTTGGGGTGTATTCTGTGAAGAATCGGCAGCATCGAAGGTGATGGTGGCGGCCACTGGCTGACTATAATGCTGACCATCGGACGAGACACTGACGAAGACTTGCGCAGGGGCGAAGACCCATGCTTCGGGCACATGAGCAAAACGAGCCGTGATATGGGAAAGGCTTATCACCTTGCCCAATTCGAAGTCGGCTTGGAAATCGTGTCCCGAGAAGCCCACCCAACCGCGAGAGAGGTCGTTGACATCGCCAAGTTCGCCATCAATGAGCGTTTTTTCGGCGTTACGGTTATACGGGGTGTTCGCCTTATGGGCAAAAGTGCAACCGAGGATGTAGTCGAACGAGAACTGCTGCGAAGCCACGAAGGAAGGTGTGGCACCCCGTTTGTATGCTCGGGCAAGCACCTGAGTGCTGCCGGTGATGACAAAGGGCTTGGTGTAGAGCATGGAATGCTCAGAAGGCACGCTGCCGTCAAGGGTGTATCGGATTTCGGCGCCGGGGGTAGGACAAACGATGGCAATCTGCATAGGACCGTCAAAGCGGTCGCGGCTGCTACTGATCACAGGCATTTCAACTACGCCCGAATTGACTTTGGGGTAGTTGATGCGGCGGAAATCGTTGGGTTGGTGCTCTGAACGTTCAAAGGGACGGAGATGAAGTGTGAACTGATATTTCGAAGCTTTGAGTAATGCCGACTCTTGGACAAACATATTTGCACCACCTCCCACAGGAGCCTCACGATAGTTGACAGAAAGGGTGTCGCCCATGATGGAGAAATGGCAGAGGGTGTCGAGGAGGTCGACATAGAGTGCGACAGAATCATTGCCCACAGCAACCCATCGAACATCGGTATGATTGCCAGAATGCTGCATGGGCTGGTAGGGATAGGTTATTTGTGAAATTTGTTCTGACTGTTGGGTAATCAAACCCGAGGCACATCGGTCAGGATAACTCTCAACATTGCGGCCAAACCATTCCACTTTTTGCAAATCGGAGGCCAAGCCTAAATCACACCCCACACGTGCAAGAGATTTGATTTGGTCGGAAAGACGGATATCGTTGGAGAGAAGCACGTCGCCCGAAGGATAGAGCATATAGGTTTGCCGCACATCAAAACAAGTGCCAATCTGGTCGTTGAAATAGCGCAACATCACATCAATGCCTATACCTTTATCAACTTGGCGACAATTGCTGGCAAGCACTTCGCAACGCAGGTTGTTGCCATATCGTTTCCACTGTTTCCAACCATTGGGGTCGGACATATCGTTGGCCGAGGGGGTGCGGAGGAAACCGAGACGGAGTGGTGACGACAAGAGCTGATGTCCTCGATAGCTCCACGAGGTGATGCACCCCAAAGAGTCGTTATATTGTAATGAATAATTTGTATTATATATATTATACTGATGAGCAGTGTTCTTTTCCAGGGTAAGGGGTTCCGAGGAATTGTCGGAAAAAGGTTGCAAGGGCGAAGCTTCGGACATGAGGGCAAACTGCCACGTTGCCAATACCGTATTGCGAGGTACGGCGGGAATGTTTCCACGCTGTTTGAGCTCAAAGCGGATAAACATTTCTTCATCAGCCGACAATGTCAGCTTGGGAACTTTGATTTTGATTGTTTTGCTTTCGCCTGGTTGGACAGATAGCACCACATCGCCTTCCACGATGTTGGTGCGAAGATTTGTACAAATGACATACTCTAACTTGTAATCAGCCAATGGTCGGAAATCAGATCGGTTGGTTACGGAGAACTCGGCAGCATCGGGACTCGTGGCAAGCAGACGCACATCAATGGGACGATAGAGTTGCCGCAGCTCGGAAAGATAGGGCTTGTCTGAAATATTGTGCCAATTGCGGCACTTGAAGAATCCGCCCAACAGGCGGTCTTGATCGAAAACACGTTGCCATAGTGGCACCATGCCGCCGAAAGTGTTGCCCACATCACTACCATACGAAAGCATGAGCAACGGTCGGGATTGCTTTTTGGTCTGATACTGACGCAAGAACTCCGTGTTGCAGTCGATGGGAGCAATGAAATCCGTATTGTCGGAATATTGGGCACCAGAGTAGATTACAGGACGTTGTTTGTCGAGTTGTTTGAGTGTGCGATAAGCGGTGGTCATGCAAATCCCATTGTCAGGACTGTTGCCAAGCGACCACGCCACAATGCAGGTATGATTCTTGTATTGGTGATAGAGTGCTCGCATCCTGTCGGAGAAGAGTTCGGAGAACTCATTGTCGGCAGCAACGGCATGGCCCATAGAGGATCTCGGCTGTAGATTTGCATCACAGACAACATAAAATCCCAACTCATCACATAATTCAAAGAAACGTTCTTCGGATATTCCTTCTCCGTAAATGAACGGTGTCAGGGAATTGGCAAAACTGATACGCAAAGCATTGATGTTATTGCGTTTCATCTGCATCATATCGGTGCGAAGGCGAGTGAGGGTGTCGGGATTGGAAAGATCAATCGGAGGGACAATGGTCACACCTTTGAACGTGATTTTGGAGCCGTTGATAAGGAACCCTTCTTCGGTGGAGATGGATCGGAAACCAAAGCGTGTACCGACGATGTCCTGCACGGACATATCTTCATCGTATAGACGAATCACGGCAGTATACAAGCGAGGTGTTTCGGCATTCCAGGGTTGCACGGAAGCAATGGTAGAGGACAATGAAATGGTACTCTCACTGACTTTTGAGAAGAATAACCATTTTCCTGTTTTGTCCACTTGACGACCCTGCGGGTCCCAAATCTCGACCTCAAGATAGTACTTGCCTTTGCGGTTGTGATTGTAAACATCGGCATCAATCGTATACTGTCCAGATTGATTCACATTATTATAATGAGTATTGATCGTGTAGTCCTGCACATTTTCCAATGGTTTGAGCAAAACAGCACAATCTCCCGTCAATCCTTCACACTCCGATTCAATCAATGCACCATCATCATCACCCGCATAACGAATAGCCAATTGAACATTTTTACCATAACGCACCTGCTCGGAGATGTCGAACTCGGTGAATGCACGCGAGTCGTGGCTGCTGCCAATCAACTTGTCGTCGACCCAGAAGCCATAGCCAGGGGCCGCTTGGAAGCGAAAAAAGAGACGATAAGCACGCCATTCTTTAGGGAAAAGAAATTGCTGAGAGTAAACAGGACGCCTCTCGACCATTGTCTTCTGCCAGTCAGAACTGACAGAAATATAATTAGACGATTGAGCGTAACGCAGTTTCTCTACAGCATTGGCATCATCGTATGACACAATGTTGGCGCGAGGTGCCATACGAACGCCCTCGACCCCTTCTTGCTGCTGTGCCGACAAAAAGTTGAGACACAGCAGCAAAAAGAAAGGCAGAGTAATTTTCTTCATACTTAGAAATTAACGCCTACACCAAACTTGAGGTTGTGAAATAACAATGGCTCGGAATCGGAAAGAAGTCCTCCCGTTTTACGATCCACTTTACCCATATAGAGTTCCTGATAGCCCACAAAAGCATTCACGGCAAGTTTGCGAGAAATGGCATAGCGGGCACCCACACTAATACCACTAACGACACCACCTTTGGATATAGTGATGGCATTGTCGCCCGTGCTGGAAGAACCTAAGGGAATGGAATATCCAACATAAAGTGAGGAGAAAGGCGAAACACGACTGCGCATATAATGGCTGCGAAGTTCGACAAAGACAGGCAACTGAGAGAAAGCCCCCGTGGGGTCTAACATGTAAGAGCAGCCGATGCCGAGAGCCGACTCCTTGCGGAACTGGAAACCGCCCACAGCTGAGAAGCCATGAAAGACGGCCCTGTCGTTATATTCAGTCGTATTGAGGTTGGTGGCAAAGTCGTAACCTGCCACAACATAATAGCCACGCCATTTGAACTCGATATGCTGGGCCTGTGCGACGGCGAATGTGGCGACTGCTGCCAACAACAATATGATTTTCTTCATAGTATTACAGAAAATGTGGTTATTATTTCATTTCTTTGAGGTCAGGAGAGATAATGAGGGTTGCCTCGGTGGCAGCCTGCACCTGCTCGACAGTGAACTCAGGATTGATTTCAGTAAGAACAATGCCTTTAGGAGTAATCTCCATGACACCCATCTCGGTGATAATCATGTTGACCTGTCCTTTAGCGGTAAGCGGAAGGGTGCATTTCTTCAAAATCTTGGGATTGCCTTTTGCAGTGTGCTCCATAGCGAGGATAACCTTTTTAGCACCAACGAGGAGGTCCATAGCACCACCCATACCGGGGGTCTTTTTGCCAGGAATCATCCAGTTGGCGAGGTCGCCCTGTTCGTCAACCTGCATAGCGCCAAGAACGGAAACATTGACATGACCGCCACGAATGATGCCGAAAGAGGTTGCGCTGTCGAAAGTGCAAGCGTCATCGGTGGTAGTGATGAATCCGCCACCAGCATTGATGAGCCAAGGATCCTCTTTGCCCTGTTCGGGGGTAGGTCCCATGCCAATCATACCATTCTCGGATTGAAGGACAACATGGACACCTTCGGGGAGGAAGTTAGGGATAAGTGTCGGGAGACCGATACCAAGGTTGACAACATCACCATCGTGAAGCTCCTGGGCAGCACGGCGGGCGATAAAGGGTTTAATTTGTTCTTTGTCCATAGTGATTATTTTTAATGTTATTATTATTTCATTCCACGTTTGACCATTTCCTGAGCGATGTAGGAGGCCTCATCGTCGGCGTATGTGTTCATACCGAAACCTGCATCATAGCCGAGCTCTTTTGCAAGTTCGTGGCTGATACGAGGACCGCCGCAGATAAGGATGACCTTGTCGCGCAACCCCTCGGCTTCGAGCATCTCGACCAATTCGGTGAGGTTTTTAATATGGATGTCTTTCTGTGTGACCGTCTGCGAAACAATCAGCGCATCGGCATGAAGTTCAACAGCCTTGGCGATGAAATCCTCATTGAGGACCTGGCTGCCGAGGTTGTAAGCCTCAATCATGTCGTAACGTTCCAAACCATAGTGGCCGGCATAACCCTTCATGTTCATGATGGCATCAATACCCACGGTGTGGGCATCTGTACCTGTGGAGGCGCCAACAACGACGATCTTGCGGCCAATGTGTTCACGAATATATTCGTCACACTCTTTCATTTCCATTGTATTGCTTTCCACCTTAGGCACATGGATGGAGGTGTAATCGACAGTATGGGTGCAACTGCCGTAGCAGTTGAAGAATGTGAAACCTTTGGTCAATTCCTTACTATAAACCACCAACGGATTCTCAAAACCCATCTTTTTCATCAACTGCTTGGCAGCCTCGTTGGCTTCGTCGCCAGCAGGGACGGGCAGCGTAAAACTGAGCTGCGTCTTGCCGTCATTCATGGTGTCGCCATAGGGCTTTATCTGTTTAAGGTCTAAGGTTTTGTCGAAATCCTTAGCTTCCATTGAATATAAACCTTCGCTCATATTTTTTATTATTTCGACTTAAGACTGAATGCTTAAGACTTGTGTTTTTTGTTTCGATTAATTATTGTTTATTGTGCGATATTTATTTCTTGCCTTTCATAATATCGATGAAGGGGTTGAAATAATTGTCGGCCTTGAGGGTGACGCCGTCGAGGCCCTTGCCTCCATTCTTGGGGCGCTTGACATTGGCGAAAATACCCTTCTCAAGTGCGGAGAAGAGACCTTCGCTCTCCATAGTCTCAAGCAGATGGGTTGCATCATCAAGAACCTTTTTGGCACGGTTGCGAACAATGCCGTCCTGTTTGAACTCCACCTCTTCGCCGATGCTCTTCATGTTGCCGAAAATGTATTTTGCATTTTCGATAGAGAGGTAGCGGTCGCTCATGAAAGGAGTATGGATTGCCTCGGTGGGCATACCAAGCAACTGGAGACCCTGATTAGTCCAAATACCAATCATATTGAAGAGTGCATCCTGGATATGTCCACGGAAGATATTGCCGGTCATAAACTTGGTTGGAGGCATATATTTGAGCGGAGCTTTGGGGAAAATCTCGCGAAGCATCTGTGCCTGGGCAAGCTCATACAGAAAACCATTCTCGAGCATGGGGTCCATCTCGAACGCATGACCAAGACCCATCTGTTCCTCGGGAAGACCAGCCGCGAGAGCCAACTGCTCATTGATGAAATCGGAAGCGAGCACCGTATGGGCCTCTTCGTAAGCATCGGCGGTGGTGAGGTAGTTGTCCTCGCCCGTGTTGATGATAACTCCGGCAAAGCCATTGATGATGCGGCTGAAATACTGGTCGATGAGGGTACGCTGCATATTGATGTCGCGGAAAAGGATACCGTAGAGAGCATCGTTCAGCATGACATCGAGGCCTTCGAGGGCACCCATGGCAGCGATCTCGGGCATACACAAACCCGAACAATAATTGCACAGGCGGATATAGCGTCCAACCTCTTCGCCCACCTCGTCAAGAGCCTTACGCATTATGCGGAAGTTCTCCTGTGTGGCAAAGGTGCCACCAAAGCCTTCGGTAGTGGCACCATAAGGCACATAGTCGAGAAGACTCTGACCCGTGGTACGGATAACGGCAATGATGTCTGCACCTTGGCGTGCTCCTGCTTGGGCCTGAACAACATCTTCATAAATATTGCCGGTGGCAACAATGATATAGAGGTAAGGCTTGCTGCCCTCGCCAATGGTGTCAATGTATTGCTCACGACGCTGACGGCGAGCACGGATTCGAGCGACGTTGGCATCAATGAAGGGTTGGAGAGCCTTCGCTATATCCTCGCTCTTATGGACAGGGAGCTGGGTAATGTCGAGTTTGCCAGCACTGACGGCTTCAGCAATTTCTTGAGGTGTTTTACCTGTTTCAAGAATAGCATTGCCCATAAAGAAACAGATACCTTGGCCCAAAAGACCTTTGCCCTTCAACTCATCAACTACGATATTGGGCAGTGGCACCTCATTGGCGTCAACACCATCTATACCGAGCAGACGGCAGATTGTACGTTCTACAGCAACTGTGGTATAATTGCCCACAAAATCCTGCACTTGGTCGGCAATTTTCTTAGCCACTCCGCGTGCATGCTCAACTTTTTGGAAATCGAGACCTAATTTACTTTCTTGCATAATTTATTATTATTATTTCTAATTATCTATTTTTCAACTATCATACATAATCACATTTACCTCATTCGGATTATGCGATGATACTTTTTCGAATGTGCAAAGTTAATGATTTTTTTGCAATCCGAAAAGTTTTTTTATAAATAAATTATTTATAGAGATTTTATAGCATCATTTTGAGTGGTATCCGCCTTGGCAGATTGGGTGGTATCAGCCTTATCTGAAGTCTTCTCCGCGGCCTTTTTTCGTCGATTTGGAAGCAAGATATCCGAGAGGCTGTGCTTACTGTGGAACTTATCCAAATCCACAGCTCCAGAGATTCCCGACACTTTCCCACACTTGGAATGTTGCCACAGCGTATACCTCACACTTGGAGTGCCCTTGTATTTGGCTATAAAGAAATGATATGAAGAATACTTATTGCCTCGAAAATGGTCTTTGTAAACCTTTTCGCTGGTGTATATCATTGGCTTGGCCCCATACTCTTTCTCCATCAACTCCAACAGTTTGTCCACACGAGCCATATTAAGGCGACCACTATGATACCCTTCAATGTCCAAAACAGGTATCAAATCTTGATTTTTCTTTTTTACAACAGATTTGAAATTATCGAACTGCTGATAAGCGGTTGTTTTGCTGCTATATACATGATAACTGCCCACTTTTATGCCAGCTTTTCGTGCACTATCGACATTTGCCTTGTAACAAGGGTCCTTGATGGATGTGCCTTCTGTGGCTCTAATATAGACAAACTTCACTTTGCCACTTTTGGCAACTTTCTTCCAATTGATTTTGCCCTGAAACTTGGACACATCAATGCCTTGTGCTTGCGCTGTTCCTATCGAAATCAGCGCAAGTACAAGGACTATAAAAAAGGGAATAAATCTCTTCACTGAATACAATTACATGGCTATTTCATCGCCAGAGGCGTTGAAGAATTTAAAGTCCAAGAGTCCGTAACTCTCGGATGATTTAACGTTGATGCGAGCCTTGTACATACGCATCCACTGCACACGCTGACTAATGAGTCCTTTGGTAAGGTATGCACATACGTAGGGATGCGTGATGATGGTCAGCTTCTTCTCATTCTGCGACGACATAAGATAACGCAAATTCGATTCTATCTCATCCACTACAACCAAACTCGACTTAATAGTTCCAGTTCCTTCACAGAAAGGACACTTTTCCTGCACATCGACCTCAATTGCCGGGCGCACACGCTGACGAGTAATCTGCATCAATCCGAATTTGCTCAAAGGAAGTATGGTGTGGCGGGCTTTATCATGCGACATTTCCCCACACATAAAATCATACAATTCCTTCCGATGCTCAGCCTTCTGCATATCCACAAAGTCGACAATAACGATGCCACCCATATCGCGAAGGCGTAATTGACGTGCAATTTCTTTCGCCGACTCAATATTGACCTGCAACGCAGTATCCTCCTGTCCCTGACCGGCTTTCACATGATTGCCGCTATTCACATCAATCACATGCATTGCTTCGGTATGTTCTATATATAGGTACACTCCAGAACGGATGGTAACAATTCTGCCAAAAGCACGGCGAATGTCGCGCATAACACCAAACTGCTCAAAGATAGGCGTCTCCATCTTGTAATTATGAACAATATCGACCTTCTCGGGTGCAATGGTCTCTATATATTGCCTAACCTCATTATAGACGTCCTCGTTATCGACATATATAGAATTGAAATCATCTGTCAATACATCCCGCAACAACGCTGATGTTGTGCTCAATTCAGAAATAATTTTCTGAGGTCCGGTGATATGCTTCAGTCGCTCAGTCATGGTTGTCCACCGATTCATCAACTGACGAAGGTCTGCATCCAACTCTGCAACTCCCTTGCCTTCTGCCACTGTACGCACTATTACTCCAAAATTATCCGGTTTGATACTCTGCATTAAGCGGCGAAGGCGTCCACGCTCCTCGCTTCCTTTAATTTTCTGCGAAATAGAAATACGCGAAGCAAAGGGCGTAAGAACCAAGTATCGCCCAGCGAACGAAATATCGCCCGACAGTTTGGGACCCTTGGTCGAGATCGGCTCTTTTGCAACTTGGGTCAAAACTAATTGTCCAACCTTCAATACATTCGACAAATTGCCATTCTTCACCAATATTGGCTCTTCGGCAAAACCACTCAACGTAGCCACCGAATTATCTCCATTCATTGCGAGACGCAAATATTTGTCCACAGAACCATAATTCTGACCTAAATCGAGGTAATGAACAAATCCGTCTTTGTCCTCACCCACATCAATAAAAGCGGCGTTAAGGCCAGGCATAATCTTCTTAACCTTGCCGACATATACATCACCCACTTGCACACGATTACCAGATTTCTCCTTGTGCAGCTCTACCAGTTGCTTGTCTTCGAGCAAAGCAAGTTGAACTTCGCTCTCGGAAACAGATATAATAAGTTCTTTATCCATTATTCGTTTTAAAAAAACAAATTACACAATACAGTGAACAGGCACTGTTGTGTAATTTGTTTTAGTTGTTAGATTTAAAAGACAGAAAGGAGAAGCTTACTTCTTCTTATGTCTATTCTTGCGCAAACGTTTTTTACGCTTGTGCGTAGACATCTTGTGTCTCTTGTGTTTTTTTCCGTTAGGCATTTTTTAACAGATTTATGAAGTTATTATTTTACGCTTTTCTTAACGTCGCTGACAAAAGTCTTAGCAGGCTTAAAGGAAGGAATATTGTGAGCGGGGATAATGATGGTGGTATTCTTGGAGATATTACGACCAGTCTTCTCTGCACGCTTCTTAATGATGAAGCTACCAAAACCACGGAGATAAACATTCTCACCTTCAGCGAGTGCGTCTTTCACGACGGTCATGAACTCTTCAACAGTAGCCTGGATGGCGACTTTTTCGATACCGGTTTTTTGTGCAATTTCTGCTACAATTTCTGCCTTAGTCATATTGTATTTCTACTTAAATTAATTATTATTTTTCATTATAATCCGTTCTTCCTTTAGAACGAAACAGGTTGCAAAATTAATAAAAATTTTCGACATAGCGAACAAAAATTTCATCCTTTTTCTCTAAATCTCAACTTTATACATAAAACATATTGATTATCAACATATAAGATATTTAAATTTTATCTAAAAAAATTGATAAAATATTGAATAATAACCCCTCATAACAAATTTTCAGAACACATATTGCGTTTTTTTAGACAATTTCGACATCTTGCTCCATTGTGTTCTTTCTCAAAAATCTCCCTCTCTCATTTGGAAATATTGACCGATCTTTTGACGAAATAAAGATAGAAAAGTCCTGCGGCTGCCATAGCACATATTGTCACCAGCCACGCGGGAAAGCCGAAAGGTTCGGACGGGTCAAAAAGGACAACACCTCGGTGGTGCAGATAATACATCAGCACAACGAGAGCATTATTAAAAAAATGTGCACAAATATTCACCAGCAGCGACCCCGACATCCAAAACAGATACCCCAACATCATCCCTAAAAAGAATCGAGGGACAAATCCATATAGGTCACCATGTGCCAAACTGAATATCAACGCCGTAACAAATATCGCCACATGAGCATTTTTTAAACACCCATGCAACACTTGCTGCAAGGCACCACGAAAGAACGCCTCCTCACACACTGCCGGCACCAACGCTACAACCAATAGTTGAAGCAGAAAATCGCCAGTAGTAGTCAACGAAAACATTTTCTCCACCGCTTTCTGATTCATTTCGGCAAGTGAGCGAAGTTTTTCCTCCATTGTGCCAAAATGAATACCTTCGTTCCAAATAGTCAGCTGGTCCACCAATGGCAACAGTAAAAGCGTTATCATTATGGCCAACAGCCCCAATCCCCACTTATTTCTCGATCCGCATATCTTCAAATACTTAATTGCTTTTCCATGATATAGCATAGCAAATAATAAGGCCGCACCAAAGAATGTCACAACTTGGACCAAACCTGTCACAAGAATGTTCATACGAATCTCCGTAGGGGAATCCACGTTCACATTCACAAGCATCTGCAGGCTTGTAGCTATAACAAAACATACCACAAGAATAAAAAGCAAGCCTATCAGTTGACCAAAAGGCTTGGTATCCTTAAAAAAGATGGAAAGATTCTTCACGACAGGAAGTTTTTTGTGACCCCGGCGGGATTCAAACCCACGACTTTCGGAACCGGAATCCGACGTTCTATTCAGCTGAACTACGGGGCCTTTTTATTAAAACCGAATTAATAACTAAAATAAATATTATTTATTGTGTGCAAAAAAGATTTTTTTTCACAAAGACGGATAATGCATATTCTCCGGGAGAATACACTCCAAAACTTCATGAAGGTATTTTGACGACTCCCATTTCGCCATAGGCAAATCATGCAACAAATAGTTACCACAATCCTTGGGCGCTGCACCAGGCACCTCGCCTTCAAAATCGGCAACAAAACGGAAAGTATTCTTCATTAGTTCAACAATATCTTCGGGTTGAAGATCTCCGCGCATAAGCAAATAATTACCTGTGAGACAACCCATAGGACCCCAGTACACAATTCGGCTGGCCCATTGGGGATCGTTACGCAAATATGTTGCCGCCAAATGCTCAATCGTATGGATTGCACCTTGTCCCAAAGCGGGTTCGCGATTGGGTTCTTTCATTCTTATGTCAAAAGTTGTAACCACATCATCTCCAATAATATCCTTGCGAGAGACATAAATGCCGCGAAGCAGATGTATGTGATCGATTGTAAAACTTGGAATTGTCTTCATATATTATAATGTATTAGGAAGTACTGACAATAAATGATGCATGAAACGGAACGAATGATTGCCCATTGTGGCTAAGAAGTCGGACCACTGCTGCTGATGATTTTCGGTATTACCAGGGGTGTCACTAATGATGCGGATACTGAGAAAAGGCACTTGCAGCAAATGACAAACATGTGCTATGGCTGTCGACTCCATATCGCATGCCAATCCGTCAGGAAAATCTGTTTTTATTTTTGAAAGAGCCTCCTTGTTGGTGATAAACTGGTCGCCAGTACAAATCAAGCCTTCTATAATTCTATGAGTGTTGTCTTTCAAATTTGCAACAGATAATGCAGCTTTACGCAACACCTCATGACCTTCAAAACGGGCAGGTAAACCTTGCACTTGTCCTTTCAAATTTCCTTCACCACACCATACATCATGGTAAACCGTCTGACTTCCAACCACAATATCACGAACCTGCATACTCTGGTCTATACCTCCTGCGAGGCCCGTACTTAATATGCAATCAGGTTTGTGTTCCAAATAAAGATTCATCGCACCCACTGCCGCATTCACTTTTCCTATTCCACTACGCCATAGTATAATATCGTTACCAAAAGCCTGACCTTCGGGTTTTCCTCCCAAAACACTGAGCAATTGGTTATACTCAATATCCATTGCGATAATAATACCTACTTTCATATATTCTAAAACAATTTTCTTTTGCAAAGATACCATTTTTTTCTTAAATATTGCGTAAAAAATAATTTTTTACCACAAATCACGTTATATAATCACTATGAAACGACGTTTTTTAGTTCTATTGTCCACACTTTTCGCACTCGCTGCCATCAGTTTGGTCATCATTCAAGTGATTCAGACCAAACGATCTGCAGCAATGAGTGACAATCTGTTCAACATCAGCGTCAACAATGCGATGGACGAAGTTTTCTCCCAATTAGAGCAAATGAAAGTGGAAGATTTTGTCTCACAACAGGACCGATATCGAATTCTGCGTTACAAACGTATTGAGGAACTGAACGACAAAATGCAGAACCTCATTCGCGACAATAGTGAGTTATTTTACGATGAATCGCGTGTCGAATTCGGTGTTTCCACTCAAGACAGTATTTTTATTCGTCCAAACCAAACACTTAGTTTCACCGAGGAGAACATTATCACCCAATACAACACCCTGCTGAATTCCCGAAACCGACTAATGAGCGGCATCAATATAAATGACTTTTTAAACCACTCTTCCAATATTGTCTCCAATATTAATAAATTCAACTTCACATTACTCGACTCTCTCATTCGGGAAGAGTTAATCATCAATGGTGTGGACATACATCCTTATATCGGTGTCTTGCAATCCGACTCCAATACACTGATTTATTGTTCAGAAGAATCTGCCGCAGAAGATTTGAAAAACACACCTTTCAAGTTTAATTTTCATGCTAACGGAATCGTTACCAATGACAATATTCTCATTGTTCTGACATTTCCCTCTTCGCCTATTATCCTCAAAGATGATGCGAACTTTTTCACCATCGCCAGCATTTGCATGATACTGCTGATTACGTTCCTTTTCATCCTATCTCTTCGCACAATCTGGTCGCAACGAAAACTCGATGAGATGAAAACAGACTTTATCAACAACATGACTCACGAAATCAGAACACCTATCTCCACAATTAGTCTGGCATGTGAGATGTTAAAGGACGACTCCGTAACAAGCGACACCGAAAGTCGACGCAATTTTATCAATATCATCAGCGATGAGAACCGACGCATGAGGGTACTCATTGAGACCTTGCTACAAAGTGCAAAAATGGCAAGCAGGAAAGTCACTATCAACTGCAAAATAATAGATCTCAACAACATCGTCAACGATTCTGCCCAAAGCTTCCAATTAGCTGTGAAGAACAAACATGGACAAATAGATCTGGATCTTCAACCATTAGAAGGAGAGTTATATGCTGACGAATTGCATATTTCAAATATGATCCACAATCTTGTCGATAACGCTATCAAATACTCGCCTCAACAACCGCATATAACACTAAAAACTTTTTCTGAAAATGGCTATGCGGTCTTTATTATTTCTGACAACGGAATTGGAATCGCAAAAGAGGACCAAAAACATATTTTTGAGAAATTCTATCGTGTTTCAACTGGCGACATACACAACGTAAAAGGTTTCGGAATCGGCCTCAACTACGTCTACCAAGTGGTCAATTTACACAATGGCAAAATAAACATTTCCAGCGAACTCGGCAAAGGAACAACCTTTACCATTCACCTTCCCATATCATGAGTTCTTATCAATCGTCAACTGATAAATTTTCTTTAACACCATATCGGGTGTGATAGCATTCATGCATCTATAATCCTTGAATTTGCAGGTTTTGTTTCCATACTTAGAACAAGGGCGGCATGGCATATCGACTTGCACAGCCCAATCCGGATTTTGTCGCCATCCGTAGAAACCGTTCTGAGGATGAGTCGCGCCCCAAATACTTATCACAGGAACACCAAAACAGGATGCAAAATGCATATTGGCCGAATCCATACTCACCATCACGTCCAAATCTGCCAACATATTCATTTCTATATCAAAACTCTCGGTTCCAGCCATAGATGTTACACGAGGATACTTATTCGTCCACGCGTTAAGTGTATCTTCTTCCGATAGACTGCCAAATAAAACAATCTGGAATCGTTCATCCTCACTTAACTTGTGAACCAATTGTTCCATTTTCTCTAATGGCCACATTTTTCCCTCGTGCTGCGTAAATGGTGCGATACCTATACGATAAACTCCAGTATCATTTTGGGGAAGTTCAAAATAGCTACCCGCTATGGTTTCATCATATCTTCCATGATATGGAATTATCAACTCCTTCGATGACTTCAATCCACATCTGTCAAAAACTTCGTTGTATCTCAACCAAGAAGGACGGGGAGGTTGTGATTTTTTATCTATCGAAACAACCTGCAATCCTCTCAATTGAAGAAGAAAATCTGCAACAATAACCCTATTCACATGATGCATATCTGCAACTACTGTCGGACGCAGACTTTTAAACTGCTTATAGAGTGCAAAAGGTGACTGTTTCTTCAAAGTCGGGACAAATCGTAGATTTGGAATGTCACAAAATAGTGGCATCAAACGATCAGGAGCTGCCACTAAGAATAACGTATCTGGATTAGCCTCAGCACGAAGTCTAATCACTGGTGACAAAATAGCCACATCCCCAAATGCAGAGAGACGTATAACAAGTACTCTTTTTCTATAATCTCGCAGTTTCATATAAAATATAACGAGTCGTGTGGACTAAATTGTAGGATTTTATTTCTTTGCTGATTGGTACAACATCGGATTAAGTAGCGGATCATTATACATTTTCATCTGACGATAAAGTTTCATAATACGCCTTCCTTCTGCCAAATCAGTAAGTAAATCATCAATTGCCTGACACAAATCAGACTTTTGAGTCAGCAATGTATCATATTTCGTCTGGCATTTATTATGTTGTTCGGGAGTAGTATCTTTACGTGCTACCTCAATTCCAAAATGATATATCTTCAAAGCCAAAATAGAAAGTCTGTCAATAGCCCAAGCGGGGGTTTCTGTATTAATCTTGGCACCTTCTTGCAATTTGATATTTTGGAACTGAATCATAAAATAATCATCAATACGTTCCACCATATCTGTGCGATTTTGATTGGAACGATCAATCCAACGCTTCAAACGCAAAGCCTCTTTAGGATCCACATCATCTGGACGAATCAAATCCTCCAAATGCCACTGAACTGTATCAATAAAACTCTTTTCCCAAAGAATATATTCAAAAGAATCCTTTTCATAAGGATTTTCAGAATCAGCATACACTGAATCTACCTCGTGATACTCAGCAATCTGACTAGTAAAAATATCAAAAAAGTCATTCGATTTCATATTACAAAGATACGAAAAAATATTGAATTACATAACATAAGGGTGTCAAAAAAATCTCATTAGTTATTTTTAACTATAAATTTCATAGTCAAAAGGGAATAGAACCTCCTCTCCCTGCGGCAGACACGCATCCCCATGCCGAAACCCTCGTGGCCACACCCGGACGCACACAAAAAAAGGAGTCCCGAATCGGAACTCCCTTTCTAAAAAAGATTGGCGGCGACCTACTTTTCCACGAACATGCGCAGTATCATCGGCGATGCGGGGCTTAACTTCTCTGTTCGGAATGG
>JAZUIX010000096.1:0-8405 GCA_045642445.1 Bacteroidales bacterium
TTCTGTGATTTTGGCCGTTTTTGGTCATCTTGCTGTTTGTCACTCGGTCATGTAGCCCGCTACACTCCCTCGTTCCGCTCAGCAATCTGTTCCAAAACCAACTCAAAATCCCAAGAAATCAATTTATAGAACCCACCTTAATTTTTTCAAATATTACCAACTGACTTTTTAGGAAAACCGAGGAATAGACGTTGAACAAAAACGAAAAAAGAGAACCGTTTTGGTTCTCTCTTTTCTTCGTGACTCCTGCAGGATTCAAACCTGCAACCTTCTGATCCGTAGTCAGATGCTCTATTCAGTTGAGCTAAGGAGCCATCTGCTCTTTTCAAGGTCTCTTTCCCTCAAAAGCGATTGCAAAGATACGAAGTTTTTTGCAATGCACCAAATTTTTTTTGCTATTTTATTTCAAAAATTCCGTATCCGTCTGTTTGTTTGATATTTGCAAAACGCATTTTTTATCATCTGCACATGTTCGAAGGACGACATTTATAGACTTCATCGTACAAAATATCGCGAATTTCATCAAATTCATCGTCATCAAGTTCGTATTTTGACATAATTATCATTGGCACAGTAACTTGATCACCATGATAGGATGGTTGGAGGTAATCTTGAGGGTTTTGGAAGAGCCCCATGCTGGCATAAAACTCGACGCGATGTTCGGAAGTTTCGTCGTGGGGGTACTCCACTTCGAGAACCACCTGCGAGGTCTGCTGCGAGAGGAAGTTGAGGAACACCGCCTTGCCCAAGCCCTGATTGCGAAGGTCTTCGTCGATGGCGAAGTGTTCGATATATACCAAATCATCGAAAGTCCAATAAGAGAGGATTCCGATGGGTTCGTCGCCGTCTTCGTTTTCATTTGTGGCGACCATGAAATGAAATTTTTCTGTGTTACGATTCTTCAACGCCCCGAAGGGTGGTCGCTCTTCGTCGGGAAAGGCCGACTCGAATAGATCTTTGGCGAAATGCGAATGGTCGGATTGCGAAAGGTCTGTAAGGGTAATCATTTTTATTGGTAATTGATAATATTAATAATATTCATTGTTATTTGCCGAAGAAGGAGAAGTTGTTGAGGTTGAAGCGGAGGAAGATGTTGTGCTGAAAGGCGTAGGCGTTCTCGTCGTTGTAGCCTTTGTATTTGGTTTGGATATAGTAGAGGTTGTAGCCGAAATCAACCGTGGCGCCGTCGAATACATAGCTGAGGGCCACAGCGGCAAGACCTCCGATGCCTATACCGCCCTGGTTGATGTATTCGTACCCCACGGAACCCATGTCGGGTGTGCGTCCTCCCCAGATGTCGAGGATGCTATAGGTATGGCCGTTTACACGGATGCCGTTTTCCTGCACTTTGGTGTTGTTGAGGTCGAAGCCGAGGTCGAGTTCGAGGTCGAGGTTGCGCGAAAGGGGGATGCGTTTGGCTATGGCGAAGTCGATGAGCATACGTTTTTCGATTCCGTAGACATCGCAAGTCACATACTGGTGAGGGCCGAGGATGCCGGTACCGTTGTTGCTGGAGAGTTGGAACTGTCCTGCTGCAGCCACCTGACTATAGTCGAAATGGAGAAGCCAGCCCCAGCCGCTCTCGTAGTCGTAACGTATACCCACCCCGAGCTGGTAGGTGAGTTTGTAGTACATACGGCCGTATTCGGCAATATCGAAGGCTTCGTAGGAGGGTATGGCGCTGGGCGAGATGAGTTGTGCCGACACAAGTTCGTTCCAGATCTGGGTACCGTACTGCTGACTTCTGAGGACGCGCATGATAGTGTTGTCGTTACCAGGGCGGCCGCTGTAGAAGTCGGCCTGTTTGGCATTGGGCACAAGAAGGCCTGCGTCGACGGTGACAGAGAGGCCTGTGATACGTTTTTCGTATTGGGAAGATTTCTTTTTTTGCGCCTGTGCTGGCACGGCGAGGAGTGCGAGGACAAGTATCAGAAGGGGTAATCGATGTTTCATAGGCCGTGCTTGTGTTGAGAATCGATGATTTCGGCAAGGAGCATGCGGGCACGTCGAAGATGGACCTTGACTGTGCCGAGGGGAATATTGAGTTTCTGGGCGATTTCCTCGTAGGAAAGTTCCTCAAAGTAGCGCAATTCGACGATGCGGCGATAACGGGGTTTGAGCTGTTTGACAACTTCGCGGAGAAGTATGCCGCGCTGGGTGCCGATAAGTTCCTCCTCGGGATTGGGAGAATCGGAAGGCAGCGTGTATTCTATATGGTCATCATCATTACGCACACTCATTGAGTTGAGGGAGATGGTGTCCATGCGTTGTTTGCGGAGAAAATCGATGAAACTGTTGCAGGCAATAGAGAAAAGCCAGGTGCTGAAAGTGTTCTGCGGAGTGTATGAGTTGAGCTGGCAGAAGGCTTTGCCGAAAGTCTCGAGGGTGAGGTCGTCGGCCTCGGTGGTGTTGTGGGTCATGCGGAGAAGCATGAGGTAGACAGGTTCACGATAGAAACGCATAAGGTCGGCGTAAGCCCTTTGGTCGCCTTTTTCTCGGGCGGCAAGGACTAGCTGGTAGTCGCGCATTGCTCTCTCGTTTTTCTGTATCGCTTCCACTGAGGTTGTTTATTTATTGAGTTTTCGAAAATTTCGATATTCGAAAAATTATTTACTATTTAACGGAGAAAATGAAAGAATAGTATTTGATATTAAAAAATAAATTTCCATCAGAGGGGAGAGCCATGCCACAACAGGCTTTACTTGAAGGCGTTTTGCGGCTTGCAGCGAAGATACAATCTGCCATGCCAACTTGAGGACAAGCAGCAGAGCGAGTATTTCCCACGGGAAGGTGCCTGCTGCGAGAAGAAGTGCTGCGGAGAGATAGAAAAACACCACAGCAAGGGGACGTATGAGGCGGAAGATTTTGAGGCCGAAGGAGTAATATTTGTGGGTCGAGGTGCATATTTTGCGATGTTGGCGCCATTGTCCCAGGGAGGCCTGAGGCTGGGTCATAGTGAACGAGTTGGGTGTAAGCACCTGCGAGGTGTTGTAACGACGGCTGTTCTGGTTGACGAACATATCATCGGCGCCGTAGGGCTCGTAATAATGGTAGATAAAGCCGTTGTTGGAGAGGAAAAGGCTGCGGCGATAGCTGAGGTTGCGACCGTTGCCGGAAAATGGGCGGTTGAGGATGGAGGCGCCGAGATACTCCACGCTGTAGGTCATATTGTCGTATTGCTGGAGCCAGTTAAGCAACGTGGGTTTGTACTGTATACCGCTGAAGCCTAACACTATGTCGACATGTTCATGCACATAGCCAGCCACCATTTCACGGATCCAAGTGTAGTTCTGAAGGTCGTTGGGGACACAGTCGGGCTCGGTAAAAAGCAGAATATCGTTTTTGGCCGATCTGATGCCTATCGAGAGGGGGTATTTCTTGCCCTGATAGCCGCTCACGTTCTCTTGGAAGGTGACGACCTTGAGTCGTTTGTAATTCTCGGAAAGCACCTGGAGCACAAACTTTGTGTCGTCAGAGGAGACATAATTGACCACGACCACTTCGAAATCGGGATAATCCTGTTCGAGAAGGTACAGGAGGTTGCTGCGCAACCATTCCCCATCGTTTTGAGCCACCAAGACAACCGACACGGGGGGCAGATTTTCATTATCGGCTTGCGCCGATGTTGTTTTGACGGCACGGCGGCGAAAACGGCCCACTTTGAAATCAAACAATCCGTAAAAGATGGCGAGCAAAATAAAGCTCACCGCAAGCACACAGGTTAGAACAAGGGTGTAAGGTTCGGTCAGAATATGAGAAAAGTCCATTTCGGTTGTATATTTTTCTTGTTATGAAACAAAATGAAAAACAAAGAGTATCTGATGCTCAATTACTTTTTATTTTTTCATTTTTAATTATTCATTTTGCAAAAATATATATTATTTTTGAATATTTTCGTATCTTTGCACGATGAAATATCAACCATCTGTTGATAACTTATCATACAGAACCTTTGACTAGTTGATAATTATGAAGTTTGACATCATACAGAAAGATGCAAAAAGTAGTGCCCGCGCCGGTGTTATCCACACCGACCACGGCGATATTCCCACCCCTATCTTCATGCCTGTGGGCACACAAGGTAGTGTGAAAGCCGTCCACCAGCGTGAGCTGCGCGAGGATGTTGATGCCAAAATCATTCTCGGCAACACCTACCACCTGTACCTCCGTCCCGGCCTCGACATTTTGAAAGCCGCTGGAGGCCTGCACAAGTTCAACGGCTGGGAGCGCCCTCTGCTCACCGACAGCGGCGGCTTCCAAGTGTTCTCCCTGGCCGACAACCGCAAAATCAAGGAGGAAGGATGCACCTTCCGTTCACATATCGACGGCAGCAAACACCTCTTCACACCCGAGCGTGTGATGGACATAGAGCGAATCATCGGTGCCGACATCATAATGGCTTTCGACGAATGTGCCCCCGGCGAAGCCGACTACCATTATGCCAAGAAGTCGATGGAGCTCACCCACCGTTGGCTCGACCGCTGTGTGCAACGTTTTGACGAAACCGAGCCGCTTTACGGCTACCACCAGTCGCTTTTCCCCATCGTGCAGGGCTGCAAATATGCCGATTTGCGCCGCAGGTCGGCCGAATATATCGCCAGCAAGGAGGCCGAAGGCAACGCCATCGGGGGCCTTGCCGTGGGCGAACCCACCGAGACGATGTACGAGATGGTGGAGATTGTGAACGCCATCCTCCCCGAAGACAAACCCCGCTACCTGATGGGTGTGGGCACTCCCGCCAACCTTTTGGAGAATATCGAGCGTGGCGTGGATATGTTCGACTGTGTGATGCCCACCCGCAACGGCCGCAACGGCCTCCTCTTCACCGCCCACGGCACCATCAACATCAAAAACAAAAAGTGGGAAGACTGTTTTGAACCCATCGACCCCGAGAGCAACGCCGAGTGCGACCGCGTCTACACCCTCGCCTACCTCCACCATCTCATCCATGCCGACGAAATCCTCGGCCTTCAGATCTGCTCCATCCACAACCTCACCTTCTACCTTTGGCTGGTAAAAACGGCTCGCGAACACATCATCAACGGCGATTACACCGAATGGAAATCACGCATTTTGCCCGAATTGAGCAGAAGAGTTTAATAATAAATCTACATATAATATAACGTAAACAATTCTTTGAGTTATGAATAAGAGGTCTATCATTTTTGTGTTACTTATGGCTATGGGGAGCATAGCCGTGCAAGCCCAGATCAACGCCTGCCCAAGTTTCCACAACCCCACTAATTTCAACGTCGCCGTAGGCGGTGCTGGCTATTGGTCGGCACGTGTGGGCGACCGTGTGGAAGGCAGCGGAGGAAGCACGGGCAGCAACGTGCTCAGCACCTGCAGCCGTCCCAACAAACCCGCCATCATCGGCCATGCCAACATCACCAACCCGCAATACTATTCGGGTTATTGCGAGTATGCCGCTTGCTGCGGATACAATTTCTACGACCTCCACGACCACCGTTTCCAAATCTACACCCAAGCCGAAAACGGCGGATTTGACGAACTGACCGTCCACAACGGGGTGGGTATGCAGCGAATCCCCGCAGGACACACCTCCAGCATTCGCCTGGGCGACCCTCGCACCACCGGCACTTGTGTTCAAAACATCAACAACGACGGCAACAACAAAGGCTCTGAAGCCTTGTTCTACACCATGATGGTGACACCTTTGAACGCCCTGTTGTTCATCGACTACGCCATCGTGGCACGCCGCTACGACCACTCCCCTCGTGAGGCCGGCGAGTTCATCATCCGTGTGTGCGGAAAAAGCAGCAACGGCCAATGGAACAACTTTCCCCTGACCGACAGTCTTTGGTACAACGTGCCTGCACCTGCCAACACCGGCACCCTCCCCGCCCCTTGGCTCGAAGGTGTCCCTGGCAGCAGCTGTAGTGCCACCACCTGCGGCTATTGCTACAAACCCTGGGCACGTGTGGCCATCAACCTTATCGACTATCTGTTCGACTCCGTGCGTGTGGAGATGTATACCAGCGACTGCATCTACAACGTCGACCCGATATATGCCTATATTGCCGGTGACTGCCAACCCATGCAGATCACCAGTTCGGGATGTCCCGCCGGCGAATCCACCGCTGTCGACACCCTCCACGCCCCCGAGGGCATGCTCTCCTACACCTGGTATGTCACCACCGAGGGATACAACGGAAACATCGGCAGCTCCATCACCATGGACGGCTTGACCTACCGCCAGGTACAAGCCACCAGCACCAACCCGACATACGTGGCACGTGTGGCAGACTTCGTGGTGACACAAGGCGCTCATGCTGGCGACACCGTGGCCACGCAAACCTACAAATGCGTCATGACCTCGGCCCTCGACCCCAACAAGCCTTTCCACTCCAAACTATATTGCCAGGTCAACAACACCAAACCCGTCATCAACGCCGTCATCAACAGCGACTGCAGCGGCAACATCAACCTCGAAGCCATGGGCAAAGTGCCCTACCAGGGTAGCGGCGCCACACATCTGGTCGACTCGCTCACCATGTGGGAGATATTTGACGGCAGCAACGCCAACATGCCCATCCTCGACACCGTCTACGGCAAGATATCCAGCTACAAAGCCCCCACGTCGGGCACCTACGCCATCCGCCTCACCATGTTTACCGACGACAGCAGCTGCAACACCTCCAAAGTGTTCGTTCAAGAGGTGAACCTTCCCCCAGACGGCAAACTCTCCATCGACAAGCGCACCCTCTGCGTGGGCGATATGGCCACCATCACCGACCTCACCACCGGCAACACCTCCCGCCGCTGGGAATTTGCCGACACCACCTACGACAGCCAGGTCATGGGCATGGACAACACCCGCATCATCGTCCGAAATTTTACCGAATTTGAAAACCCCTTCATGCTCATCGTCGCCAACAATGCCGGCTGCATCGACACCGTCTACGACACCATCTATTTCTTCCACGATCCCGAAGTCAACTTCAGCAGCGACACCATCGTCTGCAACGGTCACGAGTCGCACGTAACGGCCAGCACCCCTGTCGAAGGATGCACATTCGCGTGGTACAAACACAAAAACCGTTCCGGCGAATCGCCCATAAGTGTCGGCCCCACGCTACATGTGCGCCCCACCCAGAAGACGACCTACTACGTCAAACTCACCTCCCCCGCGGGTTGCGAAGCATGGGACAGCGTCACCCTCTCGTTCATCTCCACCAAGATCACAGCCAACCCCACCCATGCCAAACATTGCCCTGGCGACAGCGTCACCCTCACCGGCTCGGGAGCACTTTGGTACGAATGGTACTCCGACCCCTACGACCCCGATTTGGCCGCCCAAGACCACAACCGCAGTATAACCGTCTCGCCCAAACAAGACACCCGCTACTACATGATCGGCTACGCCTCCGACAGCTGTGATGTGGCCGCCATCAGCATGCTGGTACAAGAAGTCCCCCTGCCCATAATAAATTATGAGTACAGCCCCAAATACATCGACTCCGAAGTGCCCGTGGTCAATTTCCGCGACATCTCGCAGAACCAAGCCAGCAGCCAATGGTTCTTTGGCGATGGCGAGAAAATATCCGGCACAGCCGTAACCCATTATTTCGACATCTATGCCGATAGCGCCAACACCGTCACCCTTGTCAGCAGCAACGAGCTGGGATGCAGCGAAGACACCACCTTCTCCATCCCCATCGAGATCTTCGGCTTCTACAAGCCCAACGTCTTCACTCCGGCCAAAAACGAGAACAACGTCTTCAAGATAGTCACAGCCAACCATTACGACAGCTTCCACATCTCCATCTTCAACCGCCAAGGATTGCTGGTGTTCGCCTCCGACGATGTGAACTTTGAATGGGACGGCACCAAAGACGGAGTCCTCCTGCCACAAGGAGCCTACGCCTACGTCATCACCTACACCCGCAGCGGCAGCACCGCCGAGCAAGCCGTCAAAGGCCTCGTAACCCTAATAAGATAAGATCTTGATTAGTGAATAGTGAATCGGATATGTTCTACAACACGGGTAACGCCACCTACATTCGGATAAAATAATGGGAAAGTAGGCTATGGAAAAGGTATCGATTCGGTTCTACAACGACCACGAAGTTCGTGCTGTGTGGAACGAAAGCGACAGCAAGTGGTATTACTCGGTATTGGATGTGATTGGCGCATTCAATCAGCAGGACGACTACGAGAAAAATCGCAACTATTGGAAGTACTTGAAGGCGAAACTGAAGAAGGAAGAAAGTGAGTTGGTTAGTGCCACTACCCAACTGAAGTTAAGGTGGGTTCTATAAATTGATTTCTTGGGATTTTGAGTTGGTTTTGGAACAGATTGCTGAGCATGAAGAAAGCCAGTGGCTTTCGATAGCGGTGCCGATAGGCAATGCCGACGCTCCAAGGAGGCATAGCGGAGAATT
>JAZUIX010000097.1:0-28336 GCA_045642445.1 Bacteroidales bacterium
TTCCGTTATCGCTGAATACTATTTTTTCTAATGATGGCATTACATCATTATTCTCGACATTAGCAAAGATTCCTTTTGAATAGTAAAATTCTATACAAATTTCCCCAAGATTCATATGACCCTTTTGAAACTTCTCGAGCAAAGACTCCCAAGCATTTGAGAAAGCTTCAAAGACAGGTTGTAGTTGATTACCACTTTTCTTTATTGTATTCAACTCATTTCTGTATAGAATACCTTTAGCGTTTATATACTCTATCATGATTATCTCCGTGATATTAACTAATTTATATAATCATTTTAAATAAAAAGACCGAACTGCTCAAATAATGACCCAAAGCATATATTCTATTTTTTATGGAAATACTTCACAGGAAGTTCCCCCTCAGCAGCAATTGGTAATGGTTCATTGTTTAGATTGTAGCGATTGTTAGGATTCGGATGTAGTTCATCAGTTGGCGTTATTTTAGTAGAGTCATCATTGGATGATGGGTTAATATTTCCTCCATTCTTGAAGTTGAAATACATGGCGCGGCCCATTTCCTCCATCACCCGTTTGAAGAACTGTGGGTCTTCAAAGAGCTTCTGGAAGGAATCCATTTGTTCGGTGTAGCACTTCTGTGCCACCTTCTCAAAATATTTCGGGAAGATGTTGTTGGCGAACATATTCACATCGGAACTCTTGGCCTGCTTGGCCAGTTTCTTTCCCTCTGCCTGCATCTTGTCGTAGATACTCTCCACTATCACACGGTCGGCTTCGGAGAAGTTGCCGGCATACATCAGGTTGATTTTCTCTATAATATTATTCAATAGGTCTCGTTTCTCTTCGGGTTTCTTACCCGACCCACCCTTTTCTGGTTTCAGTGTCTTGTCTTCGACAGCGGGTTTGAGTTCGATGGATCCGCTGGGTTGGATTTTAAAAAGATGGTGTGCCAGTTGCAACTTCCCATCCAAATCCACTTTCTCGTGAGGAGTCTTGGGTAAAAGTTTGAACAAAAACTCACAGAAAATATAGGTCTTAAAGAGGTCCTTGTCGAAAGTCCGTGCAATCTGAGCCATATAGGCATAGAAACGGATGAACGAACGAATCAGGGAACGAACCTTGAATCTATCGTCTTCTTCAAGTTGGTTGAAGTCATCCAGAACGGGTTTCAATAGACTCGTCAGTTTCCCCATAGACACATTGGTCTGGTCGGTCCTGTAAACTTCAAAGACGGCATCTTCTACTGCTGCACTCCATAGATGGAACGATTTCAAATCATTGAGGTATTTGTATACCACATTCACATCAACGGGTTCTCCCAACATCGTATCCTCGTAGAAGGGTTGGAACGAAGCCTGTATGCTCTCTGCCGAATTGCAGAAGTCAAAAACATAGGTGTCGTTCTTCTCGGGGTGACAACGGTTCAGACGCGATAAAGTCTGAACTGCCTTAACGCCTTTCAAGCCCTTCAATACAAACATTGTGTGGAGCAACGGCTCGTCGAAACCTGTCTGGTATTTCTCTGCTACGATGAGAACGTTGAACATGTCGCTTGCGAAATACATCGGAAGCGCCGACTCGGAAATCTTCATATCTTGTGTGGAGTTCATCTGAGTCTCCACATACGACTTACCTCCGAAGTTCACCTCTCCCGAGAATGCTACCAACGGGTTGACATCCTTGTATCCCATCTTCTTGCAATATTCCTTCATGGCGAGATAGTATCTCACGGCGTGTGCCCTCGAAGGAGAGACGACCATTGCCTTAGCCTTTCCGTGCATCTTGTGAAGTGTGATTTCTCGGAACTGTTCCACGATGACCTGCACGGTGTTCTCGATTACAAACTGGTGGTTGTCGTGATAGGCCTTGATGGCCTTGGCTGCCGGTGGTTCCTCGTATTCGGGGTTCTCTGGAATGTTCTTCACAATCTCGTAGGAGGTCTCGATGGGCGTGAAGAACTGCAATACGTCAAGAATGAATCCTTCATCGATGGCCTGCCGCATGGAGTAGTGGTGGAAGGCGGTATAGATGGGGGTTCCATCCTCATTCTTGCCACATTCTTCTCCAAAAGTTTGAAGCGTCTTGGGTTTGGGTGTTGCCGTGAAGGCATAGAAGAACTGGTTTTTGTGCTGTCCTTGGGTCAAGAGGGTATCCACCATCACATCCATCTCCGATTTGATTTCCTCTTCGCCCTTTCCTTCAAGTTCTGCCATCTCTTTCAAGGCCTCATCGGTGTCGGCAAGCGCGGCTTTCAGTTTCTCAGCACTCTTTCCCGACTGGCTGCTGTGTGCCTCATCCACTATGATGGCGAACTTCTTCCCTTTGTGGTTGTCGAGTTCCTTGTAGATGAGGGGGAATCGGTGAAGGGTGGAGATGATGATTCTCTTTTTGTCGTTGATGGCATCGCGGAGGATGGACGAATTGTCCTTGTCGGTGATGGTGGCTATCTGGCCTTCATAGTGGTCGAATCCGAGTATGGTGTTCTGCAACTGGCGGTTCAGAACTCGTCGGTCGGTGATAACGAACACGGTCTGGAACACCTCTTTGTCTTCATAATCGTGCAGTGATGCCAAACGGTAGGTGAGCCAGGCGATAGAGTTGGACTTGCCGGAACCTGCCGAGTGCTGTATCAGGTAGTTCTTGCCGTCCTTTTGGTTCTTGGTGTCTTCCACCAGTTTTTCCACCACATCGAACTGATGGTATCTTGGGAAGATAAGGTGTGTGGAGGTCTTCTTGACCTGTTTCCCGTTGACCAAGGAGACCTTCGTGGTCTCTTCCTTGCTGATGTAACGTTGGAGGATGGAGAGGAATGTTTTGCGACTCAATATTTTCTCCCAAAGGTAGGAGGTGGCATATCCTTCTGGGTTCTCGGGGTTGCCTCCGTCACCCACATTGCCTGCCCCGTTGTTGCCTTGGTTGAAGGGCAGGAAGAAGGTATCGTCCCCTTTCAGTTCGGTTGTCATCGCCACCTCGTAGAGGTCAACAGCAAAATAGACGAGGATACGGTTGTTGAAATGGAATATGAACTCCTTGGGGTCTCTGTCTTGGCGGAACTGCCGTTTGGCGTTCTCCACCGACTGGCCGGTGAGCTGGTTTTTCAGCTCCAGGGCCGCCACGGGGATTCCGTTCAAGGAAAGAACGATGTCGATGGTGTTGTGGTTCTTGGTGGAATAAGAGAACTGACGAGTCTCCATGAGAATGTTCTGATGGTATTTCTCCACCAGTTCCTCATTGAGGTTGGAGGCGGGTGCAAAATAGGCGAACCTGATTTCGATACCACGGTCTTTGATGCCGTTTCTTAATACATGAACCAAACCATAGTCGCTCACATTCTGTTGGAAGATGGTGTAGAGCTGCTTCTCGGCCTTCTCTCCATAGATATTCTTGTACCGCTGCCAGGTCTTGGGTTGGGTCTCCTCTATAAACGACAGCAGCACAGGCATATCTATGGCCTTCGCCTTGTCGTAGGTATCCTGATTACCCTTGATATATCCACCGTGGTTGAGGAGATATGCCTCTATATCGTTTTCGAAGTTCTTTTCCTTGGTTTCCATGTTTGAGATATTCCGTGAAGTTTTATTGTATTTTCTTGTAAGTTCTTGTAAAATCAAACAAGCGTAGATTGTTGTTATTTAATTATTTGTATATAATTTCTTGTAATTAAACATCTTTTCTCTTGTAATTTTAGACTACTTTACAAGAACCCATTCCCTATGTTGGCCATTAATTATCACATGTTCTCGTTTTAAGGCAGAAAGAAGATTCGTAATCTTATTCTCTTTCTGAGTTTCTGTCAGCGATTCGGGCAACTTACCCATCAGCAATGAATTGATTTCTTGTCTTGACGCTTTCTTGAATTTCGTGATATATTCCACAATAAGTTTCTTGTAGTACTTGTCATCAAATGACTTGTTTCTGATGTAAGTGGATTTTAATCCCACGACACTGCTTTGGTCGGCAAGTTTTGATGATAGATAGAAGTTTGGTTTTCTGCCTTCTATATATTTTCTTTTTCGAAGCAGGGCAATGGCATCATCGTTAATGGGTAGATGTTTTTGCACTCGGTCTAGAAGCATGATTTCTGCCAGGCTCAAACCAGGATTATTCGCAAGGATTTTTGCAAAATTTTCATCTAAAACATTGCCACACACCTCACATACTACCATGGCATTGGATAAGTCATATTGTGGCATGGGGAAAAATCGGTTCTTTTGTTGGACAAACAGCTTTCTGATACCGCCACCTTCCGTCTCCACCATCTTGATATTTCTCATGGCTTCCACCAAAAAGCGGTTTCTGTATTCGGATTCGGGAAAGTCATTCTGAACCACATCCTCGATAGACCTGGGTATAAATTGTCCGTAATTTCGAAATATCAATTTACTATCTTCGTATTCCACCACTTCAATCCTTGCATGTCTGCTATAATCTTGATGAGCAATGGCGTTGCACAATGGTTCTCGTAATGTAAATACGTCATACCTCTTCATTGTCTCGGGGAACAGACTCCCAGAAATAGTATAGGTATAGGTTGTGTTTCTTATCAAACTTCTCAGCTCTTCAACTGCCCGAATCATGGGAATCGAGAAAATCCGAAAGTCTTTATTTTCATCACCACCGTCCTTTAGTATCCATCTTATCTTGCAAACGGCAGGCGAGATAAGGTGCTCACTCTCTTCTTTCCCCAACAAAATAATGGCCGTGTTTGTGATTTTCCCTTTGCTAAGAATGTGGGCTTTGTTCAAGAACTTGACATCATCCCATGAGTCCACTTCCTGAACTCTGTCGGGATACAACTCTTTATATTTCTCTCTGGCAAGAGCTATGGCATGAACATCCAAGTCTTCCATTGTGGCGCCATCTATGACTTTTGCCGACCAATCCTCATCTACAATTCTTTCAGACAATATGGCATCCAGTCTTTCTTTGGTCATCTGCACCAAAGAGTCTTCTATTCTTTGCCAAGCCTTACTGTGCGCATATACGGGCAATTGTGGCTGGTGTTTGGGCACATGTATCACCCACACGATTTTATGAGTGTCATCCGTCTTGTATTCCTCTATTCTTAGTCCTTCCGACGAAAGATTTGCACAAAAGTCTTTCAACTTCAATGTTGCACTTTGCACCGTATAGTTATAGGGATTTGTCCCCACAATCTCAAGAGTCTTGTCTTTTACACCAATCACCAAATTGCCACCCTCCATGTTTGCAAGAGCCGACACATAACTTATCACATCCTCTTTCTCTTTCCCATTGAAGTCATTCTTCAAATTACTCATCTCCTTCCATTCACAGGATGTGTTTTCTTGTGGATAAGTTTCAAGGAGATATCGCTGCAATTCTATTTCGTTCATAATACTTATATTCAATTATCTAACAATCAAATTGTGGTTGTAAGTGTCTCGGTTGCTTTTGCAGTATCCTCCTTGGTTGAGGAGATAGGATTCTATGTCGTTTTCGATGTTCTTTTTCTTGGTTTCCATGTGCATAATTTTGATACTTACTACTTTACTTACTTTTATTAGGAACTTTTTTAGGAACTTTATTAGGAACCCAACACTTCCTTCTGTTGTGACTCGTATTCAAGTTCTTCATAATCAGATTTCGAAACACAAGAACAAGCCAAACTCGACAGAAACAATATAGTCAATATATTTCTCATACAACCTCCTTTTTCCCAGTCACATATTCGTAGATGATAGACTTCTTGTAGTCCTTCAAGGTCTCAATCTTGTCCTGCTTCAATTTGATAAGATTGTCTATCTCGGCACATTTTTGGTCGAGGTAGGAGACAATATCATCTTGGCATTCAATAGGTGGGAATGGGAAGATATAGTTCCCGATTTTTTCTTGGGATATTGTAAAAATAGTTGACCCACCTTTTGTTGTATCAATATAGGCCTGACCAAGTTGAGTTTGAAAAATATAGGCCAAGTATTTGGCATTCTCTTTGTGTTTTTTTAAGACAAGAATCTGAGGGTTAACGGTAGTTTCCAAAGGAAGATTGTCCACATAAGAGCACTTCCCTACTGATGCTGTCTTAACGAGGAGTACATCACCCACCTTAACCATAATTTCAGGAGACTCATAATACTTCTCCCACTTCAAATATGAGCATTTGTCAAAGTTCAAGAATAACCCATCCATATTGGTGGGGCTAAGCGTAATAGCACCTTCACCTTTTGAAACCAAATCATCTACTGTATAGCCACGAAATCCTATTCGGCCAAACAATTCACAAGTACGCTTGATTGCTTTCGTCCTCCACCCCTCGGGAATCTGCCCGATCCAGTCGATGCCGCTATCTTTCATTGGGGCGTTGGGGTCGAGGCCTTTGGTGACGGCTTCGGTGATGACGGATTGTTTGTAGGATTTCAATTCCTCTATCATCTTTTCTTGCAACACCACCAACTCGTCAATCTCCCCACATTTCTTGTCCAAAAAGTCCGCGATGGCTTGCTGCTCGGATGATGGGGGAATAATGAATTCCAATTCGGAAATCTTGTTCCACCTCAAATCACAACTTCTTTCCCTGACACCAGTGGCTAATGCAACAAAAACATCTGTCATTGCCAAAGTTCTAAGGTAATAGACAATAAATTTGGAACATTCGTCGTGTTTGGGATTACATACAATTAGGACCGGAGACCCTTTGCCCGTGGACTTCGAGATACCAATCGCGCCTGCAAAACCATCCATACCATGTATCACAATATCCCCTTTATCGATTCCTTGATACCCAATCTCTTTATCAGACATTGTAAACCCATCCGTTCTACGCTCACTTCTCAGTACGACTTCACCATCTCTAAAACAAGTAACGACTTCGTCAGTTTCTCGAACAGGTCTTTTATTTACCACTAAGACATTCTTCCCTCTTTCAACATTCCAATCTTCTGGAATGTATTTCATCCACGGTATTCCGCTATCTTTCATCTTTCTTCCCATACGCTATCTCCCCATTATCTTGGTCATCAACTCGGTTTCCTGCTTCTCCAAATCCTGCAATACGGCAAAGATGTCTTCGCTCCTGCGGGGTGCCACATATTTGTAGAACTCCCGCGTGAAGGGTATCTCGTAGCCCACATTGGTCTTCTTCTCATCTATCCAGGCGTCGGGTGCATAGGGATAGACGTTCTTCTGCATATAATCGTCAATCTTCTCTTTCCAAGGGATGGTCTCGGAGTCTCGTTTGGAGGAATCAGGTTGAAGTTTTCCTTTCTTCAAGATGGGGTTGCCAGCCTCATCGGTGAGCGGCCGCTCCACCACTACCTTGCTGAACTTGAAATCCTCGTTCTCCTTTATCTTCACCTCCACCGTGAGGTCTCCATCGGAATACACTCCGTCCTTGAACGCGGTATAGGCCTTTGCCACCAATGCAATGCACTCGTCGGTAAACTCGTTTCTCTTATTTCCGATAGGTTTTCTCCTTTTGGTGCAGCACTTGGAGGCATCTATCAACTGCACTTTGCCAGTGCGTTCTACCGCCTTATCCTTGCTCACCACCCAAATATAGGTAGCGATGCCGGTGTTGTAGAACATATCGTTAGGAATCTGGATGATGGCCTCGAGCCAATCGTGCTCCAAGAGGTATCCGCGAATCTCGGATTCTCCGCTGCCTGCATCACCTTTGAACAGGGGCGAGCCGTTCTGGATGATGGCCATACGACCGGTGTCTTTCAGTTTGGCAATACCGTTCAGGACAAAGAGCTGCTGACTGTCACCTATGGCAGGGAGACCGGCACCAAATCGACCGGCATCACCCCGTTTGTTTTCCTCCTCCACATCTTTCTTCTCGTTCTTCCATTCTATGCCGAAGGGGGGATTGGAGATGATGTAGTCGAACTTATAGCCCTCGAACTTGTCATCATTCAGAGTGTTGCCGTGCTGCATATTCTCAGCATTGCCTCCACGAATCAACATATTAGATTTGGCAATGGCAAATGTCTGTTCGTTAAGTTCTTGACCAAACTCGGTAAGTTCGGCCTCGGGGTCTATCTCGCGGAGTTTCTCGCTCAGGCAGTCGAGCATCTGGGATGTCCCCATCGCCATGTCATACATAGAGGCGGTAATACCTTCCTTGGCAATCTTCTCACGATGTGGAGCCACCAGCACTTCGGCCATCAGGTAGATGATGTCGCGTGCAGTGAAGTGGGCTCCCGCCTGCTCGTCGTAACTTTCAGAGAACTTACGGACCAATTCCTCGAAGATGTAACCCATATCAACAGCCGAAATCTCGTCGGCACCCATATAGGCCTTCTTGGTGCAGAATTCTGAGATGACGTTGTAGAGGATGCCGTTGTGGTCGAGTTTGGTGATTTCTTTATCAAAATCAAACTTTTCTATGATGTCAATCACATTGTTGGAGAAGTGGTTGAGATAACTACGGAAGTTGTCGGCGATGTTGTCGGGATCGGAAAGCAGACCTTCAAAGGTAAACTTGGAAACATTATAGAAATCATAACCCGATGCCGCGCGGAGAAATCCGTCCTTCACGAGGATATTTCTCTTGTCCAGTTCCTCGTTCTTCTTCAGCACCTCGTCTTTGGTGGCAGCGAGGGTATCAGAGAAGCGTTTTATCACACACATGGGCAGCACCACGTTGCCATATTCGTGGGGCTTGTATGTTCCTACCAGTTTGTCGGCAATGGCCCAGATGAGGTTTGCCTTTTCCTGTATGTTGGTGGTCGTCCGTTTCTGGAGGTCTTCTGTTGACATATCGATGACTGTTTCGTTCAAAAATTGTTTCACATAGCTATGTGAAAACGTGAAAAAATCAAAAATATTGCCCTCAACAACATAAAAAAAAGAGTATCACAGAGTTACCCATATGATACTTAGAGTTTTATATTGTGAATTATTTTAAAAAACTTTGTAAATAATTGGAATAAAAACACTTGATTTGCTGAATTAGGTCAGCAATTCCACCTTTTCTCCGTTTATTTTTTGATACAGGCGATGCCATTCTACATTGGGTTCATTCAATCCGAAAAACCGAATCAGTTCTTCTTTCGTTTTCTCTTCACAACAAAGTGAGGGAGTTAAAATACTTGGATTGCCAATCAAAACTATTGGATTAGGCGTGTCGGTTGGCACACCTTTTTTTATGCGTTTTTTCAAAAGGTGACCAAAATTGGAGAATCGGGATAAAAAGAAAATTGCAAGTAGCTGATTTTAAAACTACTTGCAATTTGTTGTGGTGCCCGGAACAGGAACACCAAGATTGAGATTTATTATTTCTAATTATTTGGTATTATGGTTTCTATAAAAATATTATATCCGTTTTATTTCAATTAAAACCAATAAAAAATCAAAATTATGGCCATTTATGGCCAATCTATCCACATCTTAATACGACATAGTTTTGGGATGTTCTTCCTTTGTTTGATATCGAGTAGGATAAACATTATATATATTCCAATCCCATTACAATAATTGTTTTAGGATTTATTACTTAACAATCTTATTAGCATGACAATTTATCTTTTTCAACATTTCCAAAAACTCAGAGTAAACTTCTTCTGCATCTTTTTTATTTACATCAAGGAATAGAATTGGATATCCAGCTTCTTTCAACAGATCATAAAAATGACGTTTTTTCGTGAATGCTTCAATCTCATCTTTGTCAAACTCTCCACCGTTACACTTTTTTGAACTTCTGGCTTTGGCTGTTTCAAATGATGCATCGAGTACAATGATCAAATTAGGCAAGAAGACTTGCTGTTTGATAGCGTTTAGGCAGTTTAACAAAATAGGAATTATGGTTTCGTCCTTTGCATATGCAGCAGCAAATGTTGACCATATTGAACGGTCGAATAACACTTTGGCTAAGTTCTTATTGTGACTATTAAACACTTCTACTGCACCAGCGAGATAGTATAATGCAGTACATAACTGCGATGATTCAAACAGCATAAAGCGCTTCATATCCTTTGCTGTTTGAAAAACATCAGGGACGCATAACCTACATTCTGTTTCAGGATGATCCTTTTTATACCTGTTTAGTAAGGTTGTTTTTCCAGCTCCATTGCATCCCTCAATAGAAAACACAAATACATCATTCGGATGTGTTGATGGAATGAATGGAATTTCTAGTTTTGACATAACTCTTGGAGTGTTTTTATCGTTTCATAAGGATATTTGCTATTTACGACTTCTTTACTCAGCATTATATAATCGAAGTCGTTCTGCTTAATATTTTTGATGTCAGCAATCTCTTCGTCCAAAAGATTTTTTGTTTGACTATAATTTGACAAAAAGAATGTTCCAACTCCAATGTATAAATCTTTATACTGTGTAATATCTTTAAGAGCGCGATTATAATAGTTATTATAAGCGTCTTTGGTCGTATTTTTCAAATCGCCTCTGCCAATCATGAAACCATCTACTACAGATGCAATTTCATGAATGTGTTCTACTCCATTACCTGTTTCAATTTTAGCCATCACTTTAATGCCCAACTGATGCATATTACATACAAACTCTGTAATTTCGTCGGCATTTTCCATGAAGGAAAGAATTACCCAATCTATTTTCCTCTTCTTAATAACATCAGAATTTGCAATTGAAGAACAAACCTTTTTTGTCATGTGAGGCGTGGGAATTCCTTCTCCTTCGATAGAACAGCCTGCATTTTGACGCAACACATAATCTACTCGTACGAATTTGATTTCAATACCATTTGAATCAATACGCTGTATTATAGCCTCAATTTTATCATCAGCAAAACTAACCTTGAATCCAGGTTTTACAAATTTAGATACAATATCATAATTTGAAATATATGGATACTGAGAACTATTGGTATAGATGTAGAGTACGTCATCAGGCTTAAACTCCAAATCATTTTTCCCAGGTTCTAACTGCAATCTCATTTTCACACCTTGAAAATCTGCAAATAAACGAGCATCTTGCAGTTTCAAGGAGTGAATTTTGTCGATTGCTTCTAAAGCCTGTTGTTCATAATCCATGTTGAGTCGAAAATCTCTAACTCCAAGAGAATATGAATATTTTATAAAATCAATATTGTCGCTATTTTTTGCAACTGTAATCATTCCATTCATAATATTACTTTATTTAGAATTTCTTGAATTATTCCCGATGGGAACGAATCCAAACCATGTTTTGCATTCTCAATTAAATGTAATTTGTCATTACCTAAATTATAATGTTTTGCCACTTTCAGACTTTCTGAGTATGGAATCTTATCATCTTGAATACCAGTAATTATTACATAATTTACAGGCTGTTTGGTAGTGCCCTCAATGCAAACCTCCTCATCACAATAGATATTCCTGAGCTTTAGAACATCAGATCTTTTATAGAAAGGGTTTATCATAACAACACTATCTACATTCTCGTTATCTGCCAAAAAAGCAGCCGCTACGGCACCAATACTCCATCCTATTAAACAACACTTATTGCCAGTCTTGCTGATGATTGATCTCATAACCTCGATGTTTTGTAGGAAAGTTAGAGACCTATCATACGAGATTTTAAGACAGTCATTAACTGCTATGCTGCTCTCAATAGTATTGGTGAAGTCTGAAAAACTGCCATCAATACCACTTATTGCTATAACATTATAACCATCCATGGAACATTTCATTTGAAAGAGAATTTCTTAATACCGAATGACTAAAAAATGGTTGATAGCCATACTCCTTATATAATGAAGATAAGCATTCATACATTTCGAAAACATAATCTTCTGTTGGCTCTTTAAGCCCTAACTTAACTCCGACTGCTTTGGGATCCAAGTGGAATATATTGGCACCAGGAACAACACCCATATCAGCCATAAATCTAAAGCCCTCCTTCAAATCCTTTATTGGACTAATTCCTCCAACAAAATTACACCATACTTGTCCAGGTCCCCATATATTTACGGCTTTCTTATAGGTTTCCATTAGATTTCCAAATGAAGCATATTTTTCCTTGCCAGCACAATACGATTTGAACAGTTGTTCTCCCCAAACCTCCATATTGAAAGATGGATGTTCAATACCAGTCTCAAACAGTTTGTAAAGATCTCTTTCATTGTTTGTTGGCAACAATGCTGCATTGCCTTTGATTTTCCCATTCCATCTTTTGGGAATATGTTTCTTGATAATGCTCAGAACATCATAATACCTTTGAAATTCCATCTTACGGTCTTTCAAAGAACCACCAGTAATAATCATCCAATCAAGATTGTCCTCATTCTCAAATGCAAGAGTCACTGCCTCCTCTATTTTTTCTAATGACTTATGTACTACCACTTCTTTATGAAGATTTTGAGTCGGTTGCAATGAGCAGAAAACACAAGGCATTCCTTCATTCCAAAAATCACAATTAGCAACAATAAAGAGATTCAGGCAATTAGCACCATATACGTTGAGATATTCTTTAAGCTTAGAGCCGTCAGACAGTTTGATGTCCCAAATTTTTGGACGAGGCAGGTAGTCAATCGTTGAAATTGACTCGCCAGTTTTCTCATTGATTACATACATAGTATCACCTATTCGGTTAATGAAATAAGGCGATGTGGGACGAAGATGAGGAGCTACTACAATTTCTCCAGGGAGAACTAATTCGCTTGGTATTACTTGCCGCTGGCCATGCTTCATCCAATTACTGTCATTATACCCGTACTGATACTCTTTATATTTATTCCCCAAACCATATAAAGCGGAATCGTCAATTCTAATTCCGCTTATTAAAAGTTTGAGCTTAAGGACTGCACTCTTTTTGTACATTTCCATTTTATCTTCTAGTTTTTTGTTCAACAATTTTACCGGTTAAATAGTATGGTGACAATGCCAAACATACTGTTGAAAAGACAGGCCATAATAGTATATATATAATTATTGATGGTAATCTCTTTTGAGGTTTACTGGCACCGACTAAACCGAGAAGTTTTACTACACCCTCAATTATTAAAAAAACAAAGAGTACTGGGTAAATAAATCCCGTTAAAAATGCGACAAAATCCACCCATAATGACCAGTACCACAGCAAGAAGGATGATGTAAAAGCGAAGGCCTTCGTGAAATCTATAGCCTTAAATAATTTATTGTATGACTTGACTAATACGATATTTCCAGCAGTCCATCTCGTCTTTTGCAATAAATATGATTTTAATGATGTTCTTTCTATTTCCGAGCAAACTGGCTGGTGATAAGTTTTTACCGTATATTGTTTCTGTAATAGATTAATCGTTGCAATTACATCATCTTGTATTGCATCAGTGTCAATAATATCAATGTATTTTTCTCTGTTGGCAAGCATACAATAGCCACTCAAGTTGGAAACCCCATAAGCATCTCTACCAGCTCTTACAATTCTCTGTCTCATATGTCGGTCTGTTTCTGCGACAGCGAACAACAAAGAATTCATTGATGTCGAGATACCAACAGAATATGGACATAAGAAATCCACATTCGATTCAATAAAATAAGAGACAAATGATTCAACTTTTGTTTTAATCAAGGTAATGTCAGCATCCAAAATCAAGACATTACGTTTTGTTGATAGACGTAGACAACCGATTTGGGCTTTTATTTTACCTAAATACTTCTCATTAAATAGAATTTTTACAGTAGGGAATTCTTTCATGAGACAAGATGCAACAGATTCAGTTCCACCATCTACACAGAGCATGATGTTGTTAAATCCTACAGAAAGTACGTTTGATAAACAATTTCGAATAATCTCAATGTTTTCACGTGCTGCAATAATAACATCAAAGCCATCCAAATCAGGTTTCGATGTACGTGATTGCAGGTTGCATAATCTTCGCTGTTTTATGCTTTGAATTACAAATACTATCAATATAGTTATTTGTATAACAAGTAATAGGACTAAAAGGTATTGCATTTGTCCTATTTTTTATGTTCCTTTATATAATCGATTGTTTTATTTACGTTCCGCCTGCATTCTTCCGTAGAATATGTTATTCTCCAGTTATAGCTTAATTGGCAATAGGGCTGTAACATCATGCGCAAAAACTGGTGAGGAAGAGTATGCGCAGGATAGACAAATCGTTGTTTTTCTATTTCATAGAAAATATAAGGTTGCTTTTCAAGGAAAAATGAATGCAGAACATCGTGAGGAGCCATGATTTTTTTAGATGAAACACACCCAGATTCACGAACATATTCATCAATCAAAGTGATTGTCATATTTGCTAGTCTTGGCATAATATGCATGTGTGCATGATCAACAGAGGCACCACCTTCACCTTCAATTACAGCACCGTGTTCAAAAATTAACAAATCTTTTGTACCAAGTAAATGCTCTGCTACACTCCTTATTCGAGAAAGCATAGAAGTATCTTCTATCTCCCCAAAACACGCATAGTGTTTTGTTGGAATCACAAGCAAATGACCTGTCACTAATGGGGAAAGGTCGGGAGAAATAGAAAAATCTTCATCTTCATAGAAGTACATCTCCGAAACGTTATACCCATTATCGACTAAAAAAGATTTGCGATTGTTACCGCAAAATGGGCATGTAGAATATTTATCCATATTAACTTTTGTTTTGGTCGTTGAGTTTATCGTAGCCCCACCACATAGGTGTTAATTTTCCTAAAGTTATAGTGCTACGAGTTTTATAATCAGTAATTATTTCGGTTTTGCTGTTTTCTACAGATAGTTGCATTAGAAATTCTCTACAAGTGCCACAAGGAATAGACAAGTTACCTGATGGTGGTAAATCTCTAAATGTTGCTATTCGTTTTATTTTTGTTTGTCCGCTATTTACAAACATATTAATAGCGGCAACTCTTTCTGCACACAAATTTGCCACTCCACTGCAGCTCCTAATGCAAAACCCAGTGTAAATGACACCATTCTCAGCCTCAATCGCACATACTACATGATGAGAATAAATAAAAGGAGAAGTGTACTGTGGGTGGTACAAGTCTTTTGCTGCATTGTATAATTTTTCCCAAATATCCATATTAAGTGAATTGGCTCTAGTTAATATAGTGTTGTTCTATGCTAATGCAGGGGATATGTCAAAACCTTCCGTGGAATTCATAAAGTAGAAACTATCGTTCTGGACAATGCCATCAGAGCAGACGACCAACAAAGTGACGTGGGAAATAGACTCGAACAGCATTCTGACATTCAAACGAAGTGATGGCTCAAAGAGAATCCCAATGTTCTTTATGGCCACATATCTCCCATATTCAGGATGGACTTTAATACCTTTTGCCACCACGGACTCGAATGTTTCCGAAGCAACGACAGATGGCAATGCCTGACCTTCAAGAAGGGTCGCCATCTCAAATCCCAAATTGGTGAATATAAATCCCGATGGCTCGTTCTTGGTGAAGACGAGTTTGTGTTTGGGGTTCTGGTTTAGGAAGTCATTGATACTCATTGTTGGGAAGATTTGGTACTCACTATCAAATCCCGAATATCCACGTCCAATAACTTCGATATGCTTTGGAGTGTCTGCAAGTCCGGCTGCACAGTGTTCTGACACCACTTGCTGACGGAGCAAGTAGATTTGCCCAACTGCTCTGCCAGCCATTTACTTGTTCTCTTTTTCTCAACAAGAACTACTTTTATTCTATTCAAATCGTCCATATTTAACTTTGGGTTAAACTTTTTATAACTTCAAGATAAGAACATTGTATATAACGTAATTGTTTTTGAATTATTGTATACAACTGTCATAAAAAAAAGAATCCCAGTGAGCAACTCACTGGGATTCGGTTGTGAAATAATACTGATGTAATTAATCTACAGGAGGTTAGCAGTATGTTCAATCCGGAGGAAACATTCTCCTTAACTTTCTTAAAGTGTTGATTGCTCTCCCTGTCTTGCTCCTTACCCGACGAAGACTGAATCCTGACCTCAACAGCTCTATCTCTCCCCCGTATTCCATCAGATAGTCAACTTTGCACTTTGTACGTCCCATCATTGTCTCCTTTCCTTTTATATACTGATTTCCATTGTTAGTCTTTTCTCTCTGCTCTCCGAGATTCCACCTATCTTGGATACTTTCCGGAGAGTATTGACGGCGGTTCCCGTGAGCTTTCTCACGTTGGCAAGAGAGTATCCTTTTCGGAGAAGACGGAGTTCCTCGGCATACTGGTTTCTCATCTGCTCGTCAGTCTTCCTGTATCCTTTCTTTCGTCCGACCACACCACCACGGGACCGGTAGTGGTTGTATCCACTCTCCATCCTTGAACGGATGAGTCCTCGTTCCATAGAGTTGAATTGGGCAAGTATTCCGAGAACAAGCTGGGCGATGGGGTTCGGCTTGCCGTCCGGTTGCAACGTCTCCAATCCGTTCTGGTGGATATAGACAGAGACTCCCTGTTCGGTCAAGGACTCTATCACGGTGAGAAAATCCACTGCACGTCTGCTCAATCGGGAACACTCGTAGATGAGTACCTTATCAACCTCGTTGTTCCGGACGAAGTTGAGGAGGTCGGTCAGTGCCTCACGTTCCTCTACCTTCTTTGCACCACTTATCTTTTCGGAGAACTCCTTGACTACCTCGTATCCCATCCGACTTGCATAGGTACGGAGTTCGTCAAGTTGTCTCTCGTAGTCTTGGGTGCTGGTGCTCACCCTTGCATAGATGATTGCTTTCATATTCGTTTTTGTATTCAATAAAATCTAAAAAGTATTGTTGATATGAAATGATGCTGTCAAAAATGGGGTGTACAAAGATTATTTTGATACGAACCTATTTTTGATATGACCGAGGATGAATTCGAAAAGGTTCTGGCCACTTCCGAGATGGTATTGGATGGGGTCATCACTCTTCTACCCCCTCTCTTTCCTTCAGTTCCTTTAATAAGCGGTCTGCACATCTGATTGCCTCATCCACGATGGAGTTAATCGAAAAATCTCCATAATAACTGTTGGCACATCTGCCACCGATGATGGATGTCACGGCAGCATCAAAGAGTGCCGTCCATTCTTGTTCTGTTCTTTTTTTAATATCCATAACGATTTTCTTAAAAGTTTCTACTATAATAACGATGGTAATTTGATATTATTGCATTCATACTCAAGTTTTTACACTTTTCGAAAGGTTGCATAAAAAAACACCCACCCGAAGGTGAGTGTCAAAAAAAGTTATGACTAAAATTTGAAGAAAATGTATCACATATCCCTAGATCTATTCCTCGGGTTCATTCAAGACTATCCATCCGATGTCGTTTGGGTTGGCGTTATTGATTTCGTCATAAACCATTTTGTTGATGAGGTAGTCTTGGTCGTTGCAATCGGACATTCGTAGTGGTACCCATCTACTCACGAGACCAAGACACGTTGGGGGAATCCAGCAGTGTTCGACGAACTGGTCTACTACGATGCCATAACCAAGATAGTTAGAGTATTTGTCGGAGTCAAAGTTCCAAGACTCCGTGCCGTCGTCGTGATGTACCAATACCCATCCTTCTTGATTCCTCCATTCTTCCCCTTGCTGCCCGACAAATTGTTCTTGTATAAGCAATCTTTTTAGATCAGCGGCTGCTGAAGCAATTAATTTGTCTTCTGTTTCACCGGCATACAACTTGCCGTAAAGTATCTCTCCGTTTACGGTGACGGGTTCTGAAAATATAACTATTCTGTGCATATCTTAATTGTTTTCATTGTTTTCTTATACATTATTTATGTCAATTGACCATCTGTGTATCTATCAAAAATGGCTCATTTGTAATATCCTAATATAAAAGGTGGTAAAGAGAAATGAGGAAAAAAACATAAATATAGTATAAGAAACTACTGATTATGAAAGATTTGGCTACAAAAGTAATTATTCCAACGGTGATATTCCGTACCCCCATATACACTAACAAAAGATTCGACATTCAAGGAATGCTGCTTGCTCTCGGCAAGTATAGGGAGAGTCCTGACCTGTCCGACTGGGAAAAGAACCGACTGAAACAGCTTGCTGCAACAGAAAAGTGGATAAAATCGGGTGGTGAGATAAAAGATGGCCTATGGAGGAAAGACGGTCAATGCTGTGCCCCCGAACCGTTCATCGAGGCAAATTATCAAGGCCAAGAAGTTGCACTTGTCCCCGTGGAGTATGACAGATTTGCTGCCGGCTGCATCGGGATTTTCTGTGATATTTTAGGTGAGCCCAACATCGGAGAGCAGATTCGGGAGTGGGTGGAGCTGAATAGTGAGTGGATGACTATCGAAGATTTTGTATCAACAAAAGTGGATGTCAAAAATGAACATTTTGATATAAGTGTCCTAAAGTAAAAGTGCAACCTGTACTTTTGTTGATTATTGAACAATAGCGAGTTAGAACTATTGTTGGTGGGGAGATAGTCTTCAGAAGCCGAATTCTGTGAAATAATTGGGAGAAGCTCTCAAAAGACACGATCTCATCTTGCATAAATATAGTGATGAGTGCTTCCACCACTATATTAAATGAATTATGATGCTCTCTTGGGTGGTTGTGGAAGAACCATCCTTGAGGGCATTTTTTTAGTTATGAATGATAAATGGAAAAGACAATGGTCCTCGTTCAAAAACGAACTGATGTACGAAAAGATGGACCCAGAGACGAAGAAGATGCTATGGTTCAACATCAAATTCAAAGAGACAATCTACGAAAGTCCGAAGGTATACCAAAACAACTACGCCTTCAATATTGATGGGTCGTGGCTCATATTCCCGACGGAATATCGGACGAAGGCTGGGAAGCCGAAATCCTTATACTTCCGACACAAAAGGAATGTTGTAGAAGAGTTATGCTATTTCGCCCGATTTCAACGTCTGATTGGGGTAGAAACCCAAAGGGAACTCATCTATCATATGTGCTCATTTCTTGCCACTGCCGTAAAGATGCCTGACGGTATCTTTGACCCTACACCAGAAAACTTATCAATACTGAACAAGATCGCCGACAGGATACTTGTCTCGGATTGTCCGGAATGCACGTTGGAAAGACTGAAAGATGACAGAAAATTCTGCATCGACCCAGAACGGTTGAAGACCGTTGACGAATCGACAAAGAGTATAATGAGGAACAAAGGGAAACGTTTCGCCTCGTACTTGGAGATAAGAGAGAAGTATGATGAATCGAAGTCGAAATCCGAAAACGCTGTTATCTGTGGTGTGAGCGATTCAACAATTGCCCGATTCAGAAGAAACAGAGCCCAAATGGAACAACTATGCAGGTCCTACTTCGGATTATAGTAGGGAATTGAAGTATAGTAGAAAGACATAGGTAGAGTATGCTTGAAAGACATAGAAAGGTGTGTCATTCAAGCATACTTTCTTTTATGTTGGGGCGTGTCATTCAAGCATACTGCCTATGTCATTCTACCTAAAGATAATATATTCATATTATTATTGTGAATATATATTATTCACATTATTATTAGAATAGTAATAGAAGAGAGACAGTGATAGTAGAGATTAAAGATGAGAGTATCCTAAGGTTTTTCAAGAAACCAAGAGAGACTATAAACTTACTGAATGTAGTGTTGGCTGTCGCCAACGACACTCCCTACACGCTCGCTTCGCTACGCTTCGTAGGGAGTGTGTTCGGGATGGAGACTGTAACAAGGATGAGGTATTATGTTCTCTTCATTTCTTATTATAGAAAGAGCGTTACCCTCAACCACCTCCCTAATGAAAGTAACTCTAATAACAAAACCCTTAAAACACCCTTTCTATAACCTTATTAAAAGTAGTATAACTACCATCCTCCTTACCAAGAACCATCACTGCTTTAACGGGAATCACTTCTTAAACCACCTCTTCTTCACGATTAGTGGTATCTCTGAGTTAAACATTCATTCCCTTTGGGCCGTGCCTCCCTTCGGTGATGCCGGGTGCCGTTGCCCGTGCCACTTCTACTCTTGTAATATCTTCTTTTTTTGAAAAAGAATCATTTTTTTATTCAATCGCACTTTTTTTTGTTATTTTTTCTTGTGAAGGTTCAAGTTGGGAATCCCCAATAATTTGTCAAACTTATAATTATATATAACATGGATAGAAAACAAGAAACAAATGCAGACAAACTTTTAGAAAAGAATGGACAACATGCCGAAGATGCCAACTATGATAAGGCATTTAGACATTTGGTTACAGAAGCCGTATTCAGTATAGCGGGTGAAAACGACGACAGTTTCATCTATAAGATTAGCTATAATGATATGGGCGACATTATCAACAATGTATTCGGCGAGGATTTGACAAAATTGGCCGATGCTTGTGCTTATTATATTAATAACACAGATAGGCAAAAAGAATTGAAGAAGATAATGTGTGAGAGGACCAACAATGAACCCAATTATGAGGGTTGGGATGACTTGGTCGATTGTGACAAATATGGTGAAGGTGCATATTATTGTATCATTGAAATTGAAGAAATAGTTAAAAGGTATCATAAAGGTTGATCATAATAGCTAAAATGCTTATTATAAAATGTTTAATATTAAAAATCAAAATAGTATGAGTAAAAGAAATGAACCACAGGTGGTAAGAATCAACGGAAACACAACAATGAAAATCACTGACATCAAAGATCATGGTGTATATGGTTTAGAAACATTGGCTACACTCTCTCTCAAGTTCGAGGACAGTAAGGTATACTACGACACGGATTTCAGTTTTGGATTATCCTTCTTGTCCGTTGGTAATCAGAAAATCGAAAGAATCCTTTATGATGCAGTGTTGAAGGTATCGGACTATTGTCCGAAGACATCAAATGACCTTGAACAATTAAAGGTTTTCCGTTCAAAGATTATGGAACAGTTTGATGTAGATTTGGATGGTGATATCATCTATATCCACAATCCGAAGGATAGTTCCAAACACGTCACTCATCGTTTCGAGGAAGGTTACTCGTACTTTGACCTTGGGACCGGTTACGGTGTGAAGATTCTGAAAAGAAACAAACATTCCGTTGTCTTCACCTACTACGAAATCAGTGAAGACGGAACCATCCTTCAAGGTAATCCGAAGGACTATCACGAGATTGGTATTTGGGGTGATGGTGAAGTTTTGAGTGATGGCCCGATTGAAGATTGTCTGTTCAATGTACGCGTTGAAAATTCAATTATTGCAGAGAATGTTGTAATGATGAATTATAAGAATATTGCAATCCAAGTATGAGACAACCCGTCTGAAAACCGAAGCAAAAATATGTTAAATATCTAAGAATGAATGCAGTCTGGCGCAATGCCGGGTTAAATTTCCCGTTAACAACTTGATAATGTTTAAAATATGTATAATTCAAATAAATATGGTGGATAAGAATAATGAATTGACTCTGTTGAACACCAGGTGTTTGTCAGATGTCGTTGAGAGTGTGAAGTACACTTTCAAGAATTGGGTCAGAGAGGTCGTTGAGGAGGTTATCGACGACAAGATGTGCAATGCAAACATTGAAGACAAGAGGTTGAATGCAGAAGAATTGTGTGAGAGGTGGAGTATCTCAAGAAACACTCTTTACAATTGGGAACGAGATGGTATTATCTCTCCCTTACCACTTGGGGGTAGAAGGAAAATCTACTCGATGAAGGATATTCTTAATGCAGAGTCGGAGGGTTTGGTTAAAGTCGCTTGAAGATGAAGTTGGTGTTACGAACCAGACAGAAGGATGGGATGCACCCTTTACATACTCGAATGAATGTCGAGGGTGCAGTCCTTTGGGTCAATCTGTTGATGAAGGTTGATGTTGCAGAGTGGAAAGAGGTCTGTCAATCCGAAAGGAAACTGAACAACTATCTCAACAAAAAGGGTATATCCAAGAAGGTTGCCCTCATTGAAGATGCCATTGCTGATATGAGAAGACACCACCGCTTTACCAAAGAGAACTTGGAAGGTGCTATCGAGAATATCGTGTTGGCAGATAAGAGAGATGAATTGAAACGAGCAGAGGAACTGGAAAAGTATGCGAAGGATAAGAAGAAGAGGAATGTGAAAAACTTTGTCGTCGATTACATCAAAGGTATAGAAGATGGTGTGATACGTACATCGAAGAAGGAGATATATGCAAAGGAATCCATCAAGAATTGGGGACAATTTCGTAGGGTGTTCTTGGAATTCTATGAAACAAGACCGTTTGGTTGGGATGACATAAATGAGACGCTGGTTGATAGATACATCTCCCACTTGGAGAGCAAAGGGTATATGAAGTACACTCTTGATAAGCATATCAGTTTGTTCAAGACACTGATTGGAATAGCAGAACGGCAGGGATTGCATACTAATCATATCGCTTGCAGTTTGCTGAAAAGCCCACAAATCAAGGAGGAGGATAAGGCGAAAGAGATATATCTTTCAAAGGACGAATTGTCCGCTCTGTATGAAATGCCGCTCAATGGATTTGAGGAACAAGTGAGGGATGTTTTCTTGATTGGGTGCTTCACGGCATTAAGATATAGTGATTATAGCAGAATTGAGAAATCAAATATCGGCATCACACATAGTGGTACGAAAGTCATCCGGTTGAGACAGGAGAAAACAGATGGCACAGTGGTCATCCCCATATTGGATGATAGGTTGGAGACATTGCTGAAGAAATATGACTATAACGTCCCCAAGATTTGGGACCAGAACCTCAACCGTACAATCAAAGAAATCTGTAAAAGACTATCCGTGACGGTACCAAGCCTTCAGAAGAAGGAGAGGACTGTATTGACTTTGAAAGAAAGACGGGCAGAGGAAGAAGCAAAGAAGAAGGGGGGAGTGTTGTATGAATACGACGAGCAAGGTTATCCTTTGAAAGCACGATGGGAACTTGTGGCGAGCCATACGGCAAGGCGGTCCTGTATCACCAATATGTATCTTTCACAAAAGTTCACTGTGCCACAGATGATGAGTGTGAGTGGACATAAGACCGAAACAATGTTTTACAAGTATGTAAAGTTGTCGTTGGATGAATATGCCGACAGTGTGGCAAGTGCTGCTGTGGATGGGTTGTTTTGATTGAGGATTGAATCAAAGATTAAGGGGTGTCGTTTGGCACCCCTTTTTCATTTCCTTTCTCGGGAATGTGGATAATCTATAAGTTAAGATTCAAAATCACATCATTTTAACAAATTTACCAATCTGTTAAAATCCTCTTTCTCCAAACCAGTTTCAGTTAAGCTCTGCCTTCTAACCTTTTTACCAAGTATTAGACGATTACTCTTCTCTAAATAATTCCACATTTCTTCTCCAATAAACTTATGCCACCTGTTTTCCGAGCGAACCACAACAAATGTTTTGTCACTGTTGAAAGTCAAATATTGTATTAGCAGTTTGGTAAAGTGTTGTGATGGAAAGATTCTTCCAAGAGGGGCACTGGCATACTCTGACGAGGCATATCCGACATACTGTATGATTGACAGGTTCTCATATAGTGGGTCGTGGTGACGGATTCCTTTAGGTAGGCCAGCCTTCTCTCGAAAATCTTCAATGATATCATACCAGTACCAATTATCAACAAATGCTTGAGCCTCTTGATAAGACAATGTCAAATCTCCATCCTTGATATTGGGACAAAACAATGAATAAGCATCGAGGCACATCTGGTCATACAATTGTTTGTTTATCCCTTCACGATAGTATATGGACATTGAGTTTGCCAACATCCTGTTGGTTCTATCGTTAAAGCCAGGATTCAAACTAAGTAAAATAACTTTTGATGTAAGAGGGTTCCCGATAAATGGTTTTGGCCACTTTTGGATTCGGTATTCGTAGGGTGTCCCTTTATACTGTTTGTTAAAATCCGTAATGTAAGGTTCGTCACATTTTAGGACACAAGCAGCATTTTCATCAAACAAGACTGTGGGACTCTCTATTGGTTTTACGAACTGCTCGGGACCAACCCACGGATTTATCTTTCTTAATTCGTCCTCTGTAATTGGCACGTTAGCAAGTGGAGTCGGGCAACCAAATGCTTTTTTAATATCATTAAAGTCTTTTCCCTTGAAGTTTTTTAATACATCTTTATAGTATTCTTTCACCGAGACGAAGTAAGGTTTCCCATATCTGGGAAATCTGTAAAGATTTAAGACCTCCTCGCTGAACAAATCACATAGCTGTTTCAAGGTATACAGGTCTTCACTATACAATCTGGTTATTATACCATTTTGTTCTCCTCGAGCCAGCTCTATATATTCAGTCAAAGTGATGCAAAAACTCGACCTTCTTTCTGGGTGTTCTTCACAGTGTTCTTTCAATGCTTCATAGAGGTTGTACCCGTGATAGATACAATTAGCAATCTCCAGCATTTTATCTTCTTGGCTTGCAAAGTCGAACTCCACCCCGATATCAAAATAATCTCTAATATATCTTGATGGTTTGAATAAAGGTTCCATTTGTCTTGGTTTTAATAACTCACTATCGTAACGAAAAAAGTCAAAAAAAATTGCTTTTTTTGAAAATATGACCTAAATATGACCAAATTTGGGATATAAAAGAGAAAGAGTTTTGTATTTTCACTCATTTTGAGTTACTTACAAAACTCTGTGGTGCCCGGAACAGGACTTGAACCTGCACTCCTTTCGGAACACGCACCTGAAACGTGCGCGTCTACCAATTCCGCCACCCGGGCATCTGGTAGAGTTCCATCTCTCGGAACTTGGTGGTAAAAAAAAGCAACCTTTGCGTTGCTCCTTTTTGTGCCCAGGACAAGACTTGAACTTGCACCGCCCTACGGCGACTACCCCCTCAAAGTAGCGTGTCTACCAATTCCACCACCTGGGCTTGCTATCTCTCGAAAGCGGGTGCAAAAGTACTAACTTTTTTTGATTTGAACAAATAAAAATGAAACTTTTTTTTGTTTCGATTGATTGTCAGTGTTTTATTTTTTGCTTTTTGATTGAGGCGATGCTGCTTTTTTGTGATTTTTGTGGTGCTAATAGGTGAAATTCGGGGTGTTGGGACTGTTTGTTTTTGCAATTTTGTAATTATGTGCAGACAAATGTTTGTTGTTTCAGAAAAAAGTTGTATTTTTGCATTTCAATATTAAATATAAAAAAGATGAGTATTATTGATGTTATTGACCAAAAGATTCCTATTGACAATATCCCGCAGCTGCTGGGTTGGCAACATGGCAATGTTTTGGGTATCAATTCGGTGGCGTTGCTTGTGGCTACGCTTGTGATTATCGCTGTGATGCATGTGTTCAATGTGCAGATTCGCTATCGCGACAAGGCTAAATATTATCCTGTGGTGTATGCTTTGTTTGCCGTGGCGATGGTTTGCATCTATTATTATTGTTTCCAAGGTTCGTATGAGTTTATTAAAAATGGCGAAGTGGCTACTACGGGTGAGATTGGGTGGTTCTGCCAGCCGAACATGGTGGGTATGACTTGGGCCATAATTAATTGCGTGTTGTTGATGGGCGCGATTTACTGCCTGTTGTGCGCCACGATGCAGATTACGGCTCAGTTGTCGGTGGAGGCGAAGATGGTGGAGGGAAAGAAGTGGAAGGAGTGGAAGGATGTGCTGATTGTGGTGCTGGTGGGCATTACGGTTGTGGCCGTGGGCAATAAGATTGATGTTGTGTTCGGCTCGTGGGCATTGGTGGCTTTCTTGCTGATCACCATTGCTTTCATTATCTTTAAGATTGTGCTGGATGCGAAACGCTGCCACAGTGTGTGCTGGGGCACGCTGATTGGATTGACCTATTTTGTGGGCATTATCGCGGTGTCGATGTTGGTGTTTGAGTGTTTGCGCGGTATTTTGGCCTTTTTGCTGGTGGTGATTATCTTTTTCAGCATGGCCAAAGCCCGTAAGAAGAAGGTGAAGAAGAACAAGAAGGCCTGATGCGTAGATATGGGCTCATAGGACGTAGGTTGGGACATTCGTATTCGAAGCGTTGGTTTGAGGATATGTTTGTCCGTGAGGGTGTTTGGGATGCGGAGTACGACTTGTATGAGTTTGATGAACTGCCCGAGCGTGAGGCTTTGCATCGTTGGGTGGCCGAGAAGGAGCTGTCGGGGTTCAATGTCACGGTGCCTTATAAGGAGGCGGTTGTGGCAAGGTTGGACGAGCTGGATGGGGCTGCCGAGGCGATAGGGGCGGTGAATTGTGTGGAGGTGCGCGATGGCCGATTGATAGGGCACAATACGGATGCTCCGGCTTTTGGCGAGACGTTGAGGCCGCTGCTGCGAGAGTGGCATACGTCGGCTCTGGTGCTGGGCACTGGAGGTGCCGCCAAGGCGGTGAGGTATGCGTTGGAGCAGAAGGGGATCGAGGCTATGATGGTTTCGCGTGAGCCCGAGAGGCATCTGGGGAGTGTGAGCTATCTTGAGGCCGAGGAGTTGGTGCAGGAGCGTTTTGTGCTGGTGAATGCCACGCCGGTAGGCATGACTCCCGATGAGGCACACACCCCGTGGCCGTATAATTATCGCTTGGGTATGAAACATCTGTGTTACGATTTGGTGTATAATCCCGAAGAGACCCGCTTTATGCTCGATGCGGAGTTGTGTGGTGCCGAGGTGTGCAATGGTTTGGCGATGCTGTATCGTCAGGCGGAATTGAGCTGGGAGTTGTTTGGGAGCTTAAAAGTATAAATTGAATGAAAAAACTGCTGAGAGGAATATTGCTGATTATCAACTTGGTGTTTGCTGTGGCACTATTGCTGTCGACTATGGCAGGGGTGGTGGCACCGAGTAAGTTTGTGGGCATCTCGTATCTGAGTTATGGCTATTTCTTGCTGTTGATGGCAAATGTGGTGTTTATTGTCATTTGGCTTTGTATGTCGCGGTGGGAGTTTCTGCTTTCGGTGGCGACGATACTGCTGAGGGTGTCGTTTGTTCCATTGTTCTTTCAGATAGGAGGCACCACGGAGGCGGAGGCGACCGATGAGACTTTGCGTGTGATGACATTCAACACGCATGGCTTCAAAGGTCTGGACAGCGACACATTGATGACGGCGGATTCGGGAGCGGCAATTTTTTTGACGATAGTGGATGACGAACAGCCCGATGTGTTGTGTCTGCAAGAGTATTTCTCGGCACCGCATGTGCGTGTGGCCGACAGTTTGGAGGCCCGAGGCTATCGCTATCATTACGGTGTGCATGGAGAGAACAGCAATGCGCCGACGATACTTTTCTCAAAGTGCAAGATTGAGAATGTGTGCAATATGGACACGGCGTCAAAGTTCTATGTGGATTTGAGCAAGAACGGCAAGATGGTGCGTGTGTGTTGTGTGCATTTGGATTCGTACCAGCTGATAGAGAAAGACTGGGAGGGTTTTGAAAAACTATATCATGCTCAGCCTGATAGCAATACGCACAATATGTTGCGCAAGTTTGCCGAGACCACCCGCCAGCATGAGAAGGAATGGAAAGATGATTTGCAGCCTTTGATCGAGCGTACACGGATGCCATTGATTGTTGCGGGTGATTTCAACGATACGCCAGCCTCGTACATTTATCAGCAAATTTCGGAATATATGGAGGACCCCTACGTGGAGCAGGGACGAGGCTTTGCTACCACATATCATGGCCCCTATCCGGCTTTCCGTATCGACTATATCCTTCACAGCGAAGAGCTGGAGGCTTTGTCGTACAAACGTGTTAAAACCAATATTTCGGACCATTACCCTGTGGTCGTTACATTCCAGTTGGATTGATAGTTAGTATTTTGCGTGACACAAAAAGAGAGATACGAAAGACTGATAGCTTATTTTGAGGCGGAACGTCCCACGGCAAAGTCGGAATTGGTGTATGAAAATCCGTACCAGTTGCTTGTGGCGGTGATTCTGTCGGCCCAGTGTACCGATAAAAGGGTCAATATGACCACCCCTGCACTTTTCGCGGCTTATCCGACTCCGCAGGATTTGGCACAGGCCACCGTTGAGGAGGTCTTTGAATACATCAAGTCCATTTCCTATCCGAATAATAAGAGCAAGCATTTGGTGGGTATGGCACAGAAACTGGTGGGGGACTTTGGCGGCGAGGTGCCCAGCGATGTGGACGAATTGCAGACATTGCCCGGTGTGGGTCGTAAGACAGCCAATGTGATAGCCTCGGTGATATTCAATCTTCCGGCCTTGGCCGTGGATACGCATGTTTTTCGAGTTGCCAATCGTATGGGTTTGACAAAGAACAGCAAAAGTCCTTTGCAGACCGAGCGTGAGTTGGTGAAACATATTCCATCGGAGAAGATACCCATAGCCCATCATTGGCTGATATTGCATGGCAGATATGTGTGCCAGGCCCGCAAGCCTCATTGCACGGAGTGCGGTATCAAGGATTTGTGTGATTACTATAAGGTGGGTGATTACCATAAGGTGGGTTCTATAAATTCAACGTAAACATGAAATATTTTGAAAATATACTTTTCTGTGATTTTGGCCGTTTTTGGTCATCTTGCTGTTTGTCACTCGGTCATGTAGCCCGCTACACTCCCTCGTTCCGCTCAGCAATCTGTTCCAAAA
>JAZUIX010000098.1:0-12279 GCA_045642445.1 Bacteroidales bacterium
AAACTAGCTTTCTACTATCCATTCTGCATGATACCTTTTGATTTGGACAAGTCTGCACATGTTATACACAAGATTTGTCATCGCTATGCATGCCTTTGCTCTGACCATCCCAACACCTCTAAACACCAGCCCGCACATGGGTATTGCATTAATTACATACCGTATAAGGGTTTGCACATAGCATCTTTATATTTACCCATCCTTTACAATCTCGGGAGTCATCGCAATATAATACAAACACCCAATCTTTGTATATCTTCCTAATTTTCAAAGGAATCCAATCTGGAGAATCTATATTAATACGACTAGCATTATAATCTGGAACTTCATAAAAGCAAAGCGTATCAAAATCACTAGGATAAGTCTCAAGGGCATCCACCAGAATCCAACCATAAATTATTTCTTCCGAAGAATCAAATGCATATTGACCTCGTATAAAGGCATAATCATCTACTATTCGATCAATGGTACACAAAAAATAGTCTTCGGTTGAGTCATTGTATATTTCTTTTACGATTGTTCTCCCATTGTATATGGAATCAAAAATGCAAATTGAACTCTTTTTTGATACAACAGCGTCTATTGCTGTTTGACAAAACGAGAAAGAACTAACAATAGATACTAGTAAAATTGAAATTGTTTTTTTCATTTTCGGTTAACTCTTACAACAAAACTATTATTATAAATGTAATCCATTTTGATTGTGCATTGTGCACACATAGCGGGTCACAAGTCACATTGGTCACATTCTATCAGCTGTTGAGTTTCACCTTGCGGTAGATGCCCCTGTCTGTATCCGGCACGATGGTTATTTATAATACAGGAAACTTATCTGTGATTCGGCAAGGTATTGCTGAGCTATGTTTTGCAAATCATCGGCGGTGATGGAGAGAATGTCGCGGTTCATTTCTTCAAGGGTGTCCACATGTTCGAAGTTGAGACATGCTTTTCCGATGCTCTGCATTTCGTTGAGTGCCATCTCGTTGTTTACGGCCATTTGGCCAATTAGCTGCATTTGGGCGGCTTTGAGTTGCTGCGTGGTGATGGGGTGTTCGCGTAGTTTTGCCAATTCGGCAAGGATGAGTTCGGTGCTGCGCTCGGCGGCATCGCTGTCGACTCCGGCGTATATGTAGAACAGTCCTGCGTCGCTGAAGGGCACGTATTGTGATTCGATGGTGTAGCAAAAGCCTTGTTTTTCGCGCACAGAGACGTTGAGGCGAGAGTTCATGGCGGGGCCTCCGAGGATGTTGTTGAGGAGTGTGAAGACGGTTTTGGAGTTGTCGAAGAGGGCAGGTGCGGGGCATCCGGCGAGGAGGTGCACTTGGTGGGTGCGTTTGTTGATGGTGGTGTTGAAATGGCAGTATTGCGGATGTTGAGGCTGTGGGTCGGTGCTTTTAAGTGCGACGGGGGTGGAATTTGAGGAACCGTAGCCGCCAAAATATTTTTCGCAGAGGCGTATGAGTCGCTTGAATTCGACGTTTCCCACGACCGAGATGACCATGCGGTCGGTGGTGTAGTGCCGTTGCATGAAGTCTTTGAGGAAAGCAGGGGTGAAGTGTTTTACATTCTTTTTGGAACCCAAGATGTTGTGGGCCAAAGGATGGCTGCCGAATATTTTTTCTTCGAAGTCGTCGTAGATGATTTCGGATGGGGAGTCTTTGTAGAGGTTGATTTCTTCGATGACTACGTCTTTCTCGTTTTCGATTTCGTTGAGGGGGAAGGTGGAGTGGAAGAGGATGTCGGCAAAGAGTTCGAGGCTCCGCTCAAGATGTTCGGAGAGGGCTGTGGAGTAGATGCAGGTCTCCTCTTTGGTGGTGAAGGCATCAAGTTCGCCTCCGACTCCGTCGATGCGGTTGCGTATATGGTAGGAACGCCTATGTTCGGTGCCTTTGAAGATAGAGTGTTCGATGAAATGGGCGACACCTTCCTCGTCGCCTACTTCGTCGCGGGAGCCTACGTTGATGTAGACGCCTGCGTGGGTGACGATGGAGTTGCTCTGACGAAAGATGATTCGTATGCCGTTGGAAAGGGTGTGGTAGTTATACATTTTTTATTATTCGTCGGGGGAATTGGTTTTTGGGGGCCTTGCGAGGCGATAGGAGCGAGTAGCCAAGGGCGGCAAAGGTTATGCCGGCAAGGGTTTCGAGGGTGTCCTCGCTGATAAAGGAGATGAGGAGTATACAGAGGAAGGCGGTGAAGAGGATGTTGCGGCAGCTATGGTTGGTGATGATGGCTCGGATGAAGAAAAATGCTATGAGAAAGAATCCGAAGAGTCCGAAAGCCAGGAGGAAATTCAAGTATTGATTGTGGGTGTGCATCTCGGTGCCGGCCAAGGGAGAACTGATGTCGGAAAGTCTTTGATGACACACATCGACAACGTCACCGGTGCCTACTCCAAAGATTGGGTGTGTGAGGAATATCTGCCAGCCGTTACGCCATAACTCAATGCGTTGGAGCATGGAAAAATTGCACACGCTGTGGTAGCAGCGGTAACTTTCGTATTCGAAAAAGAGAACGTAATAGAGTTTGCGCACTCCGTGTTGGAGGTAGACGGGGTTGGCGGTACCCTTTTCGATGGCACGGATGTCGTTTTCGCAAAGGCGGGTCATGCCGAGGCTGTCTTTTGTTACGCCGAGGGCGTTGAGGTAACGGAGCAGAGCAGGGTAGAGGGTGTAGCCGTTTGAGGTGACGGAGTCGAGCGAAAAGTTGCTGCGTTTGCTCCATTCTTGGCGGAGTTCTGGTTCGCAGATGTAGTTGTTCACATAATTGCCGTTTTCGATGAGTCCGTCGTTGTGGTGAGTGTATGGGTTGCCGTTGAGGGTTGAGGCCAGCAGAGGTTGTGTGGAGAGTTCTTTCAGATGAAAATAATCGTGACAATAGTGCCAAGTGAGCCCCCCGACACCTATTGTGATACCTAGTACAATGAGTGACAAACATCGTCTTGTGTGTTTGGAGAGCCGTTTGCCAAAGGCGATGAGGAGTATGATGGAGGTGATGAAAAGGATGACAAAAGAGGTGTAGGCATGCAACATCAACAGGAAAAACAACAGCCATAGTGCGACAATGACGTTGGTTACGATGAACCGTGGCTTTGGGATTCGCATGGCGGAATATGCCAGCAAAAACAAGGCGAGGCAGATGTTGAGTCCGAAACGTATGTGCGAAATGTAGGGCACAATGTCGCGGTAGGGAAGGTCGGGGATGGTGAGGTAACGCACCAAACCAATGATGGAAACCACAATGATGGTCAACACGTACCAAAAACCGATGATGGAAGACTCGTTTCGGGAGAGAGGCTTTGAAGTAAACACTATGAGTGGAAGAATGAAGAGGGGCAGTTTTTTTTGAATGTCGAAGAAACCATAAGCGATGTTTTCGGTAGCGAGCATCCAAATCAAGTGTACGGCAGCCAAAACAATGACGGCATGAAGATAATAGTTGTGGCGAAAGTCGGCAAACTTTTCACGCCAGTTCCATTCCATTATCCAGTTGATGGAGAGCAGTACCCATAACAAGTTGGTGACAAACACAGAGGTGGTCATGCTGATAACAATCAGGCACAACAGGGCGATGTAAACCTTTCTATGGGCGGAAGTAGAGAACACGGATTTAGAAAGCTTATTTGCTCAAAATCTTGTTGTATTCGGCACGATTGGAGAGTATTTCGACGGCTTTTTTGATGTCGGGGTCATCGTCAAGGGCTCCTTCGATACGTCCCTTTTGATAATAGTAACGCACGAGGATTTCGTCGCGAAGGTACTGGCTGACATCTTCGCGGTTGCGGATAAGGTCGTCTTTCTTGGCTGCTTTGAAATTGGTTTCCAGGGCATCAAGCTGATGCTTGAGTTCGTCAATATAGTTTTCGTCTTCAGCCACTTTTCGCATTTCTTCAATCAGGCGTTCGGTGTAAGTGGTGTATTCGTAAGATTTGTCGGAAAGGAAGTTGACAAAATCCTGGTATATATCGTCGGTGATTTTGAACTCTCTTGCAGGAGCAATTGTGGGGTGCTCTTTTACGAATTTGTTGGCATAGCTGAAGAAAAGACGTTTGTTGAAGAGCGCCACGGTGACCAAAGAACTGAGCGGATGCTCCACTTCAACATCGGGCTCGATACCGAAACCATCATACACGGTGCGACCATTGCGGGTTTGGAAGGCGGTTTTGAGAGAATCGGGTATTTTGACGGCACGTCCGTTTTCGTCGTGACGGCTGTAGTCGATGGCTTGGATGCAGCGTCCGCTGGGGATGAAATATTTCGAGACGGTGACTTTCATCTGGCTGTTGTAGGGCATGGGAAGAATGTTCTGCACGAGTCCTTTGCCGTAGGAACGCTCGCCGATGATGACGGCACGGTCAAGGTCTTGGAGGCTGCCGCTTACAATCTCGCTGGCCGAGGCGCTGTGTTCGTTGATAAGCACGACAACCGGGATGTTGAGATCTTCGGCATCCATGCGGGTGAAATTGAGGGTGTTTTTGGCCTTGACCTTGCCGATGGTTTTCACAACAAGTTCACCTTGCTTTACCCAGATATTGACAATGTCGACAGCTTCGTTCATCAAACCACCGCCGTTGTTGCGGAGGTCGAGTATGAAACCTTGCATATCGGGATGCTCCCGTTTGAGGGCAACAAAGGCCTCTCGCACATTCTTGGCGGCATCTTGGGTGAATTCGTCAAGGCGTACATATCCGATATTGCCTTCCACCATGCCGCTGAAGGAGACATTGGGAAGCTTGATTTCGGCACGGGTGATGTTGACATCAAACTCTTTGCCATCTCTCTCAAGACGCAGGGAGACATTGGTCCCCGCCTGACCACGCATGGCGCTGCTTACATCAGCGTTGGTCTTGCCCTCGGTGCTCTCACCGTTGACAGCCACAATGCGGTCGCCGGCTTTAAGTCCAGCTTTGTCGGCAGGGAGACCTTCGTAGGGTTCAGAAATGAAGATGTTCTTTTCTTCGTCTTGGTGTATGAGCGCACCGACACCGCCATATTGGCCGAGAAGTTGCATCTTCACGTCTTCCATATCGCTTTCAGGATAATAGTTGGTGTAAGGGTCCATAGAAGCCAGCATGGCGTCAATGGCTTTTTTCATGGCTTTTCCAGGGTCGACATCGTCGACATAATTTTGGTGGAGAGTTTTGTAAACATTGGCAAAAATTTCCAGGTTCTTGGAAATCTCAAATCCTTTGTCGTCTTGTGCTTGCAGGTTGTAGGAGAAGACGAAAAGCAGAATGAGAAGCAATGTATGTCTGTATTTCATAGTAGTATAAGATTATTTTTTCTGAAATTCTTGGATTTTGAAGTCGTTGGGCGAAACGAACCAAACAATATCGCCGGCATAAAACACGGTGCTTGCCGTAGGATTGAGCATATATTGGTTGCCTCGTTCGATGGCTATAACCATCGAGTTGTAAGTGTCCATAAATTTGGAACTCTTAATATCTTGGCCAATCAGCGGGCTGTCGGTGTGGATTTCGAGTCGGTAGGTGTTGATCTCATTGTCGGAATGGTCGTGGATAAGCATATCGGGTTCAACCTCCAAGATGTTTCTTACCTTGGCCAGCTGGTCCTCGTTGCCGAGGATGGTGAGTCGGTCGGTCGGCATGATGATTTCGTCTTTACCAGGAAGGTCGTGAACAACACCGGCTCGTTCAATGGAAACGACGTTGACCCCATAATCTTGGCGCAAACGTGTTTCGGACAATTTCTTGCCGGCCAGAGGTGAGTAAGGCGTGATGGGGATGCGCTCCATAATGAAGTTCTTTTCGAGCGACTCGGGTATTTTGAATGAATTTTGAGCCTGACGTTGATTGAAGTTGGACACAAAACGTTCCTCAATGCGGTTGTAGAAGTCTGTGGCACGTCTCGACATCACCACAATGAAAAGCACCACTATGGCTATTACCAGGAGCATACCTACGGCAATGTGAACGTATTTCGACACCACCCAGCCAACAAAAAACAATGTGATGAAATAGCGCAGCACTAAAAGGGGAATGACGGCCACCTGACTGTTGCGGTAAGTCTGCAACATCTTGCGGATACGCTCGTGACTCACATTTTTCACAGCCAAAGCCCAAAGGAATGGAGACATGAGCAGTAACGTGGCGGACATGCCTATGAGGTTGCTCCAGATGATAGGGATTTCCCAAGTGTTGAAAAGATTGTTTAGAAGGGGTTTGAGCAGCAAGAAACTCAAAAGAGCCAAAGCGGTAAGGATGACACTATAGAGCAAGATGGTGATAAGCTGTTTTTTGACAAATGCCGAGACTTTCTTTTCGTGAGTCGAACTCTTCGATTGATTGCTGTATTTGTCGAGTGCGGCTTTGAGCTTTTGAGGTAGTCGAGGTTCGATTTTCTCGTATGCGGGCAAACCACCTTTAATCATATACGGGGTGACAAAAGTGGTGATGATGGATACGGAAACAATGATAGGATACAACTCAGCATTAATGACACCGAAACTGAGGCCAAGGCCAGCAATGATAAAGGAGAACTCACCAATCTGGCAGAAGCAGAATCCTCCCTGCATGGCTGTCTTCAGCGGTTTGCCGCTGAGGATGATTCCCGTGGTTGCTGCGGTGGATTTGAAGAGGACCACCGTTGCGGCAATTACGAGGATGGGTACAATGTGGTGAACCAACACCTCGGGATTGACCAACATGCCCACCGACACGAAGAACACGGCACCGAACAGATTTTTGATCGGGGTGATGATACGGTGGATAACGTCGGCTTCAATGGTCTCGGAAAGAATGGCTCCCATGACGAAGGCTCCCAAAGCGGTGGAGAAACCTGCGAAATCGGCAAAAACCACCATGCCGAAACAGAGGCCCACGGCTACAATGCACAGCGTCTCTTCGGTCATCCATTTGCGCATCCAACGGAGGAATGTGGGAATGAGGAATATGCCGAAAGTAAACCAGACGATGAGGAAGAAGGCAAGTTTGAGCATGCTCATGCCTAATTCTGCTCCATTAAAACTCTTACTGACACTCAATGTGGAAAGTATCACCAATAAGAGCACGGCCACAAGGTCTTCCACCACGAGCACAGCTGTGACGGTGCTCGTGAATTTCTGTTGTTTCAGTTTGAGGTCGTCGAAAGATTTGATAATGATGGTGGTGGATGAAATGGAGAGCATACATCCGAGGAAGATGCAATCCATATTGGGCATACCGAGGATATGCCCAACTGTGTTGCCTATCACAAACATAATGGCCAATTCGGTAAAGGCCGTGATAGCGCCTGTGGCCCCCACCTTCTTCAGCTTCTTGATGCTGAATTCGAGACCCAAAGCAAACATGAGGAAGACAATACCGATGTCGCTCCACACGTGAATATTGGTATCGTCGCTTATGGCTGGAAACCACGGAAAATAAGGCCCAATGAAGAATCCTGCAACGATGTAACCCAAGACAAGGGGCTGTTTGAGCCATTTGAAAATGACCGTAATAATGCCTGCCGTCATAAGGATGATGGCCAGGTCGAGGAAGATGGGTGGTAATGATGACATGGAAACATAACGCAGAGTGTGTTTTTTTATTGTGGGTAATGTGTAAAAAATAAATTGCGACACTCGGAATATCACAAACCGCACGATTATTCCTCTCCGACCATCAGAAAAAAGAAAGAGGAAAAGTATAATCTTCTCCCTCGCTTCTTTTAACGTTATGGTATCGTTATCGTATCCTTATGGTATTCTTATGGTATCGTTATGGTATCCAGAATACCATAACGATACCATAACGATAGGATAACGATAGGATAAGGATACCATAACGTTCGAAGCATCGAGGGGACAAATAGAGGTTGATTCTTATAAATGTTGTGAAGTTTTTCCTTTTTTTGTTTTTCGTGCAATAAAATATCGGTAAATTGCGTTATTAGATATTATGAAACAAAAAAACAGATATATTTTTTTGCTGCTGGCGCTAATGTTGTTGGTCCTGCCGGCTCAGGCTCGAAAGAATGTTACTTACGAACTTGTCTTTAAAATCAACGGCTGCAAAGATTCCGTGATGTATCTTGGCTATTATTTTGCCTCGACTAATTTTGTGCACGATACGGCTTATCTCGATAAGAAAGGCCGTTTTGTTTTCACGGGTATCGACGACACTCTGCCCGAAGGTCTGTATTATTTTGCCAATCCCCAGGGTCATTTTGCCGAGTTTGTCATTTATCACGAAAAACCTTTCTTTACTTTTGAGACCGACCAAAAGGATTGGGTGCTCAATATGAAAGTGAAAGGGAGCAAACAAAACGAGTTTTTCTACAACTACCACCAAACGGAGTGGTATTTCAATGATGATTTGCGTACCCATAATCTGACGATGGATTCGGTGGAGTTTGCCAAATATCGCAAACAGGTGCTGATCCGCATCGACAGTTTGCAGAAGTCCTGTATGTACGACCACCCCGAGATGTTCTTCTCCAAGATGCTGCTCTCGCTTCGTGAGGTCGATGTCCCTGTGGTGGATGACAATGGCGACAGCCTTACTTATGAGCAACGCAGCGAATATTATTACGAACATTATTTCGACAATATGCCTCTTGAGGATGATGCCATTATCCGTACCCCGAAAGTGATCTTTTACGATCGGACGATGAATTTCTACGATTCGTATCTCAAATATGCCTTGCCGCCCTCAATTATTCATTATACCGATGCTATGCTGGCTCGTGCCAAATCTGCTCCCACCGTGTTCCAGTATTTGGTGACGAAACTGACCCAAAAGTATCTCCAGAGCAAGATGATGGTGCACGATGAGGTTTATGTCCACATGGTGAAAAAATATTGGGCAAGTGACGACAACACTTGGTCAACCCCGAGCAGTATCGAGAAGGAACTGACCCGAGCCAACAAATGGGAAAAGCTGTTGGTGGGACACGAGGCTCCCGAACTGATTCTTTTCGACACCCTCCATGTGCCCCATTCTCTTCACGCTTTCCCACACAAGTGGAAACTGCTCATCTTCTGGTCACCCACATGCGGACACTGCAAACATGTTATCCCCGAGGTGTATAGAGTTTTCGACAAATATCGTGATGAATACGATTTGGGCGCTTTTACCATCCTCAGCGAGCCTGACGATAAAACACGTGCCTTGTGGCGCGATTTTATGCGCGAGCATAACATGACAAGTCCGGTGTGGCTAAGTTTGGATGGCGGTGAGGCCAACGTTGATTGGCATGATGTGTACGACATTACCTCCACTCCGCAGATTTACCTGCTTGACGAACACAACGTCATTCAAGCCAAAAAACTGGGCGAAACAAGCATTGAGAATGTCTTGAATGCCATTTGTGGTGGAAAATAATGTCTGACTCTCGAGGTACCGAATCTTCGAAAAAAATAACTCGAAGAATCGAAATATCGAAATATTGAAGAATCGAAGAATCGAAAAATCGAAATAAAATAATATATTATGAAAAAAACAACTACAATTTTAGCTATGGGGTTTGCGGCTGCATTGCTGCTGCCTGCTGGCTGCAACAAAAAAATGGACAATCCTTTCTTTTCCGAATGGGGAACACCGTATGAGATTCCCGATTTTTCAAAAATCAAAACCGAGCATTATCTCCCTGCTTTTGAGGAGGGTATCGCTCGCCAATTGAACGAAATTGACGACATCGTCAACAATCCGGAGGCTCCGACCTTTGAAAACACCATCGAGGCTTACGAGTATAGCGGCGATTTGCTGAACTCTGTGAGCAGCGTTTTCTTCAACCTCTCCGAGTGCGAGAACAGCGACGAGATGGAGAAAATAGCCGAAACTGTCACCCCGATGCTCTCGGCTCACGGCGACAATATCGCCCTCAATGCCGACCTTTTCAAGCGTGTCAAGGCTGTCTACGACCAACGTGAGAGCCTCAACCTCGATCCCGAGCAGGCTCGTCTGCTGGAAGAAACCTACAAGGGCTTTGTTCGTGCAGGTGCCAATGTGCCCGAGGCTCAACAGGCTCGCTTCCGTGAGTTGAACGAGCAGATTGCCTCCCTCACGCTCCGTTTCGCTCAGAATGTCCTCAAGGCCACCAATGCCTATCAGCTGGTGCTCGACGAGGCTCCTGCAGGCCTCTCCTCCGACCAAATCGCTGCCGCCAAAGAAACCGGCAATGCGGGTGATGCCACCAAAGGCAAACTGGTCTTCGAACTCAATATGCCCAGCTGGGAGCCTTTCATGATGAATTGCTCCGACCGCAATCTCCGTGAGCAGATGTGGAAGGCCTACAGCACCCGCTGCAACGGTGGCGAGTTCGACAACACCAAGATTATCGACACCCTGGTCAATCTCCGCCTCGAACGTGCCAATATCCTTGGCTTCAAATCTCATGCCGATTACGTCCTCGACGATTGTCTGGCCAAGACCCCCGAGGCCGTCTACAACTGCCTGATGCAGCTTTGGACTCCCGCCCTTAAGAAGGCCACAGCCGAGCGCGACGAATATCAGAAGATGTTTGCTGCCGAAGTCCCTGGCGAGAAACTGCAACCCTGGGATTGGCGCTACTATAGCGAGAAACTCCGCAAGGAAAAATATGAGTTGGACGACGATGTTGTGCGCCCCTATTTCTCCCTCGACAATGTGCGTGAAGGTGCTTTTGCCACCGCCAACAAGCTCTATGGCATCACTTTCCGCGAGAACCCCGCCCTCCCCACCTACGACAAAGAGGCTCACGCCTACGAGGTGCTCGATGGTGAAACAGTTATCGGCATCCTCTATATGGATTTCTTCCCCCGCGAGAGCAAACGCAGCGGTGCTTGGATGACCGAGTTCCGTGGCCAGAAAATCAACCAGAAGGGCGAGAACGTAATCCCCATCATCCAGGTTGTGTGCAACTTCACCAAGCCCACGGGCGACAAACCCTCGCTGCTCAATTTCGACGAGAGCGAGACCCTCTTCCACGAGTTCGGTCACGCTTTGCACGGCCTCTTGAGCAAGTGCCACTATCCTTCGTTGGCTGGAACCAATGTGCCCCGCGACTTCGTCGAACTCCCCTCGCAGATTATGGAAAACTGGTGCCGCAACCCGCAGGTGATGAAGACCTACGCCAAACATTATCAGACCGGTGAGGTCATCCCCGACGAACTCATCGCCAAGATTGCTGCGGCTCAGACCTACGGCCAGGGATTTATCAACACCGAGCTCCTTGCCGCCTCGCTGCTTGATATGGATTACCACAGCATCACCGCCAAACAGGCTGTCGACCCCAACCAGTTTGAGGACGCTCACCTGAACCAAATCGGCCTCATTCCCGAAATCATCAGCCGCTACAAGAGCCCCTATTTCCAGCATGTGTTCACCACTGGCTACGATGCCGGCTACTATAGCTACACCTGGACGGCCATCCTCGACCACGATGCTTTTGCAGCCTTTGTCGAAAGTGGCGATTTGTACAACCCCGAACTGGCCAAGAAATTCCGTCACCTCCTTGAGAGTGGCAACACGGTCGAACCCATGCAGCTCTACCTCGATTTCAGAGGCAAAGAGCCCACCGTGGACGCCCTGTTGAAAGACCGTGGCCTGATTTAAAGAGCCCCCCCAAGGGGCGGGATACAATCCGTTCCCGCCCCTTCAATAATGTAATACCCAAATCCTGAAAAATAATGGAAAACCAACCCAAGAAACTCTTCCGTAGTCGAAAAGACCGCAAGATAGCGGGCGTTTGTGGCGGTTTGGCCGAATATTTCAACCTCGACCCCACCTTGATGCGCATCATCTTCCTCGTAGCCCTGCTCTGCGGCAGCTTCGGTGGCTGGATATACCTCATCGTGTGGATCTGTGCCCCCGAAGGTTGATGTTTGCAACCTTTTGAAAAATACCCCACACGTCGGACCTCCCGTCTTCGATGTGTGGGGTTTTAGTATACCCTCGGCTCGTGTTCCCGCGAGCCTTCTACTTCTGAAAATATTGTGAAAAAAAGTTAAAAAATCAATTTTTTTCAAACCTACATAAACTTTCGCCTCAAAAATTTGTTATTATATAAGTGAGAGACCTTTCAAATGGAAGAGAATAATTGGTAACTATATGGTAAATATTTTTGAAATATTTGTATATATCAAAAATTATTCCGTACTTTGCATGAGAAACACATAATAGGGTAAAATACTGCAACTTATTTATATACAATGTTTAATAGATTATTTACAAATAACACAATAACCATGAAACACAAACAATCTTTTTATTTCAGCCTCCTGCTGCTTCTCACCCTCTTGTGCGGTGTGGGAAAAAACTCTTTCGGGCAATATGTCCAAATCAACGACCCGAGGTATGTG
>JAZUIX010000099.1:0-21420 GCA_045642445.1 Bacteroidales bacterium
CAGAGCGCACGTCATGTAATTTAGCCCTGTCAGTCTAACCATGTGCCTACGATAACAGTCGTAGGCACATTTTGTAAGTGGTGTATAGAATGCTAGGGTGTATAATGTCAAATTGCCGTAAAGTTCTCAATATACTGAAAACTTTATCAAAAATAAGCAAAAGTTCTCAATATACTGAAAACTTTATCGAGCTACATGACCGAGTGATGAACCTGTCCAAGCAGAGCGCAGAGTGTCATAAACCACTTATTTTCCATGCCGAGCATTTAATAAATATATTAAAATAGGTAAATTATGCATTTTGTGTGGCTAATAGATTCTCCAAAGATTCTCCCAATATTGTCCCAATATTCTCCCACCAATGGTTCAGCTATAATGAAAGAGCAAAGAACGCAAAATGGGGGTAGAAATGTTAAATGGTAAATTGGGTGGGAAACGGTTTGAATTGAGAACGTATAAAAATTGAGAATTGGCTGCCGCCTCACAAAACATGGAAACGAGAATGCCCGCAAACGACCGTGAATTTCCGACAAATCTTTTTATGGTTATCCGCAACGAGGTGAACGTGCCACTCTTGTCACTTGCCCATCTTCATTGACACCAACGCCCTCAGATCCCAGATAGGTATAATTGTCTGGCAAGTCATCCTGTCCTTTTACATTTTCATCCCATTGGACATTACCTTCTCCGTTTTTATACCAGTCCTCATTATCCATGAATTCTCTTCCATCAGGATCCACTAACTTTATCGGGTTCCAATTGCAGTATGCATAAGAACTTATATTCGGGTATTTGTCACTCATTGGATCCACGCTCAGCCACATCGTCATCAGCTCATGGTCCATGTACCTGGCGCCGAAATAGCCGTAGCCGGTTTCCTCGTCGCGTTGCTCACTGTATATGATATTATTCAATGGTGTTCGCCACCCCTGACGGGGGTCATTGCCGGTGGAAATAGAGTGGTAGATGTTGCCACAACAGGTGGCATTTGAAGATGTTATGCTGTATGAGGATGCAGGCAGATTCATGCTGCAAAAGTACGATTTTTTTGCGACTATTGGGTATTTTGTGGCAATTTTTGCTCGACACGTCATTTTCTTTCAGTACAAGACAATGGATTATTTTTAGTCCCATCTGACTTGGAACTCTTTGTTGCAATGAGGACATGTCATTTTGAGTGGATACTCATATGACTCTATCTTCTGTTTGCAATAGGGACATTCAATAGCATATTTTCCGCAAGTTCTGCACCTCTTAGCTGGTTTTGCTTTTTTTTGACCTTTTATCATAAGAATAATTGATTTGAAGAAGCGTTCGGTCATGATAACGTTGGAGCTAAAGAACGAAGGTGTTAAATCAAGCGGTATCCGCTTGAATTCGCAAATATGGTGACTCTTCATAATATTAATTTTTTATTATCTTTGATGTGATTTTGACCGAAACCCCTAAAAGCAAGGATGCACTCATACCAAACTCAACATCCCCATTTGTCACATTGACTCCAATTAAACTAATTGAGAATGTATTGGTTTTTGACGACTGATCAACATAGTCACCTCCAGAATAACCATGAGAATAAGAAACTCCCATTATTGACACTCCTGACGAACATTCGGCATATCCTTCTCTTGCTGATTCGAGACACACTGGATTCACATTATCAGGATCAATATTAAAACTAAGCAAACTAGCACTTGCTAGATTAATACCCAAATATTTAGCATCAGCTTGCATGCCAAAAGACAATGTTGTAGAACACACATTTTTTCTAGGAGCACCACCAAATTCATATCTCCTCAATTCATTCCTATTTGAAATAATAGCATTCACAGGTTGTTTTGAGTCAACACTTTTGGGAGAATGAACATTGAACACATAATCAGGATTTTTAGAGGTTCCACGATTGTAAACATCTGAAACATTATCCCTGCCAAAAAGTTTTATCGCTAAAGCTCTGTCATTTTTAGCTTGATTTTCTGTTGGATACATATCTTCACCATTGGGATCCACTAATTTCACAGGATTCCACGCACAATAAGCATACGGGCTAATACCAGGGTACTTGTCACTCATCGGATCCACACTCAGCCACATGGTCATCAACTCGTGGTCCATGTACCTCGCGCCGAAGTAGCCGTAGCCCGTTTCCACGTCGCGTTCCTTGCCGGTGGAATATGATAGTATAAACCGCACGTTTTTTGTGCAGTTTGTCCCGTCGTTTCTATGACCTTCTTGTTCCATCAATCTATTGTTTCCACTTTGTGACAAGTATCAGTTCTTAATCCTATCGGGGCCTTAATATAGCCATTGTTGTTGCAGAAAAAATACAGAATACAGAGTCGAACTATCGAGCATTCATCTTTTCATCATTACCAACCATGACTTTAGGAAAAACAAAGCAACCTTGCTTACAAACTAGTCGACCATCAGGGAAACAATATATGCCCTGCCCCAATAATACAGAGACGTTCTGTTGATGGGGTCCAATTATGGGCAACTCTCCTATGACAACACCTCTTTCATTGTACAAGAAAACACGTCCGAACTCCAATCCTTTCGTATTTTCGACAATTTCTTTATACTTATTATCAATATAGAAAACAGTATCATTGCGCAGTGTTCCACTAACATGCATTATTTCAACACCCTCGGCATCCTCTATTATTATGTAATATTTTTCCTTGGGGCTTTGACTGAATGCAACTCCATGGATAAGGGTCATGACTATAAAAAATATTTTTTTCATAAATCTATTGATGGATTGTGATATCCTGACACTCTACCATACATTGATTTCACATCAGACAATGGAGATACTGTTGGGGGAGCAAACCATCCATTCTTTGTATACACATAAACAACTCCGTTATTGTCTGTTCCATAATATACAGCGCCATGTTGTATTGCTCCTCCACGTGAAAAACTAATAACTGTTTTGCCAAAAACGGCATCATTTTGGCCAACGGGGGAAAAGCCTTCTCTTAAACTTTTGACAAAATCTTTCGCTTCCCCAATTCCACAACCACCAACAATTTCATTTCCTTGTGAACCTGTAATTGCTGAACCCCAGCAGTTATATTTGTCACTTACATCCGAAAACCAGTTATTAAGCCATTGCTCATATTGGTCATTATCCATTCCCATTGTTTGTTCTTTAAATTGTTCATTTGTCAAGCAGGCAATTTCTCCTTCATTTGCGGCTTGAATGGAACGGGTGAAAACATTATCCATAGTCAATTTACTACCTTCTGCAACCTCGCCATTAGAAGGCAGGCCTTGTTCCGATAACATTTTTTGAGCATTCTCAACTGTGGTATTGCAGAATCTAGCTAAAGTAGCTGCGTTATCACCTTTTTCAGCAATTAGATTCCCCTCGGAATCTGGTTTCCACGCTTCGTTGCCATCTGGGTCAACCAACTTAATCGGATTCCACGCACAATAGGCGTATGGCGAAATTCCTGGATACTTATCCGCCAGCGGATCTACGCTCAACCACATGGTCATCAGTTCGTGGTCCAGGTACCTGGCACCGAAATAGCCGTAGCCCGTTTCCTCGTCGCGTTGCTCACTGTATATGATATTATTCAATGGTGTTCGCCACCCCTGGCGGGGGTCATTGCCGGTGGAAACAAAACGGTAAATGCTGCCACAATAGGTGGCATTTGAAGATGTTTTGCTGTATGTAGAATTTGGCCAATTCATGCTGCAAAAGTACGATTTTTTTTGCAACTATTGTGAATTATGTGGCAATTGTTTGCTTGATGAGTCCTTTTTTAGTACGGCAGATAGGCACATGAGGTGCTTCCATTGACGGATTCGATACGGATTTCTATCTCTCCGTCCCGTTTGTATCCGATGCTCGTGACGGAAAACGGAGCATTCGGAATGATACTTATTTTCATTGTAAATATATGGTATTATGATTATTGGATGATATTTGGTGACTTTTTTTCGAATCGTAAAATTACACTTATTTTTTGTATATCACAAAATCTGCGTATCTTTGCAGTTGTGAAAACGTCTTTCCATGACCGTCTCAAGCACATACTCCTTCATCGCATCCTCCCCCGCCGACAAGGTGGTTTGGGACATGAAGAAACAGGCATTTTTTCCTTCATTTGTGCAGAAAATCGGCCTTGTCAATAGCTTCTATCATTCTGCTGGACAGGTCAGTTACACAAGTTCCATCCGTTTTACCTTCACCGGCAAGGAACGCGATGAAGAGACGGGGTATAACTACCATGGTGCCAGATACTATGATGCCGATTTGCTGACATGTTGGCAGAGTGTGGATCCGCTGGCGGATAAGTACCTTGGCGTGTCGCCGTACAACTACTGCGCGTGGAATCCGGTAAGGCTTGTGGACCCGAACGGAAAGGAAATATATTATATCGAAGGAGCAGACAAATTTGTCTACAGAAAGGGGCAAGATGGAAATTATGGTTTCTTCAACAAAGAAACAGGAGAAGCTTACTCTGGAAATAATAGTCAATTTGTCAACGACCTCGCTACGGCATTAGGTAATTTGAAAGAAGGTGAATACGGAACAAAATTAGTGGATTTTTTTGAAGGAAGTAGCGAACGTGATGTTGACATATTTCAAGGCCGAATAAACGCAGAAGATAATTCGGGGGTTTCATGGAATGCTAATGAAAAATCTTTATTACCCGTAGCCAATAGCATCAACGATAAGATTCAATTAGAAGAAACCGAAACCTTTGTCTCTCTTGGTCACGAGTTGTCTCACCATCGAGACAGATTAAAAGTGGGTACGGACATATTTGAAAAGCAGTGGTCTGAAGAGCGCAAAGAAAAGCGCGCAATGTTAGCGGAAAATTTTATAAGAAGAGAACACGGGATGAGGCAAAGAACATACTATGGGAAAATTATGACTGGTTATGGATCGGGGAGGGGGATATATTCGGTCGATTACAATTCATATAGGGCTCTCACTCTTCCAATATTTCCAGCAAAGAACTCATTTTTAGGTTTATAAACATGTGTTGAATATTATGAAACTGAAAATCTATGTGATAATAATCACAATAATAGGCGCGGCATCCTTGATGGGATGCAGTAGCCATACGTTAGAATCAATGATTTCATCAGCCCAAAAACAAAGTATTGATGACTATTTACAACAATTAGATGCATACCACCTAGAGCATAAATACACACATGCGGCAGCAACACGGGATTCCTTGATTCAAGTTATGGTCAACCAACCGGAAGACACTATTTATATAGTCGAATATTGCAACCCTCCGCTTTATACATATTTTGCATATATTTGGAATAGCCAAAAACAGTTCGTATTTTATGATAATGGAAGTGTATACGAACAGCCTATATTTGAACGCGACAAACCTCTCATTCCTTTGATTGAGAAATGGGATAAACGACAAATCAATATATATAGTAATTCTAAACCGTTAGTCCACAATGGTTATTGGATGGAATCTGTTATTGCAACGCGTCTGATTTTCGGAAATGGCAAATGCATAAATGCAGATGCTATTTTGTTTAGAGAAATTGATTTTGATTGCACCGCCCCTATCACAATCATAGAGTGACTATCTCGAAGAAACCGCTATAGTACGAACAGCGTTTTGATTGGACCTGTATCTCCATTTATAGTTCATTAGTGTATTTTGTAACGCCGAATACCTCCTTATGATGAACTATATGTTTTGTAATTATAAATGACACCTATAGTGCAAAAATGAGGGATTCTTGCGACGGCTTCTCCAAAACAGCAGTGGTGCTGTTTACCTTTGCACTGTCGCAAAGGACCACAGAATCCGTGCATCACTTCCTCCGACAATGGCCACCGCTGGGGGAAGATGTTTCCTTTGATGAGGATTCGGACGATTTGATGCATGACTTCCAGCGAGATTTTTTTCACCAACTGCCAAAAAAAGTCACCACATATAAAATCGTACAAACTGCCAAACAACTGCCAGTTGTTTGCCTTCGGCTTCCTTCAGATTCCACCTCAGGATGGACACCCTTGCCTTGGGCTATGTGATTCCCGCTATTAGGGCTCACTCGGGACTTGCACCCGTTAGACAATGCTCATGCCGAGCGTACAACCAAAAAAGAAGCCCGCTCGATGAGCGGGCTTCTTTTTAATATTGTTCTTTCTCGTTGGGGAAATCAAGGTTTTTCACGTCGCTGATATATTGACGGACAGCATTGCTGATATCTTCACCGAAGGTGCCGTATGTGCGCAAATAGCGGGGTTTGAACTGCTGGGTGATGCCCAACATGTCTTGCAACACAAGTACCTGACCATCGGTACCATTACCTGCTCCTATGCCGATAGTGGGAATCTTTATCTCCTGTGTCACCTTTGCGGCCAGAGCGGCAGGGATCTTTTCCAACACAAGGCTGAAACAGCCAGCCTCTTCGAGCACATGGGCATCGTGAATAAGACGATTGGCCTCATCCTCTTGCGTTGCACGCACGGCGTAGGTGCCAAATTTGTTGATGCTTTGGGGTGTCAACCCCAGATGACCCATGACAGGTATACCCGCCGTAAGAATGCGGCAAATGGATTCGAGCACCTCTTCTCCACCCTCCAGCTTCACAGCATCGGCGCCCGTCTCTTTCATGATACGGATGGCCGAAGCCAAGGCCTGTTTTGAATTGCCCTGATAAGTTCCAAAAGGCATATCCACAACAACCAAAGCACGTTTGATAGCACGTTTGACAGAGGAGGCATAGACAATCATCTCGTCCAAAGAAATGGGCAGAGTGGTATCAAAACCTTCCATCACATTGGCAGCAGAATCGCCCACCAACACCACATCTATCTTTGTTGCATCCAACAGTTTGGCCATCGAATAGTCGTAGGCGGTAAGCATGGCTATCTTCTCGCCACTCTGTTTCATGCGTTGGAGCACATGTGTTGTGACCTTTGTCACATCCGTCTGTAAATAAGCCATAATCAATCTATTTCTTCATCGCCATCGTTGCGAGTGTCGGTTTTCACCCCCTCGTCAAGATTTTCTTCCTCCTCAATAATTCGCAGCATGGCACGGAATTGTTTTTTATATTCATAATCGCCTTGGCGTCCAATGCGGAAAGGCTTAAAATAAAGTTCTTTTTTCCCCACATTTATTGTAACGGAAGACTGCTCTTGGGGCGAATCGACACTATACAGATATGTGGAAGCCTCCTCGGGGGCAATACGTTTGGCAAGATAGATGGTGTCGAACTGCGACGGGTCGAGTGCCGCCTGAAGCATCAGGAAAGGACCTTGTTTTATCTTCTTAGTCGACAGCGACTTAAACTCCGCCCCTTTGTCGCTATAGGTTTTGGCGAAAACACGCAATTTGGCCTCCACCTGTTCCTCGGTAACTGGGAAACGGATGAAGATAGAATCGGGCAGTTCGCGAGAGCACTCGCCAGCCGTACGGTTGAAACTGGAGTGCAGCACCACATATCCCACAGGCAGAATAATCTGGCGGCGATGGGGCACAAGGAAGAACCTGTCAATGATCTCTTTGCAATCCAAATGTTCCTCAATGCTGATGGTAACACCTGCAGGACAAGTGTCTTTAGTTCCGTGAACAGAATAAATGGAGCCCTTGGGCAGAATCAGCTGCGTGAGCGTTCCCTGGACGGTACTGTCTTGCCGAGGAAGGTAGCACCCACTGGTACCTCCGAGGCACTCCTCGGGATTGTGGCGAAAGGTGACCAAGATTGAGCCCGTCAAATCAATATCCTTGTTCAACAGTTTGCGGCTCTCGGGCAATTCGGCACAATCGTACACCTGTTTGTCGGTAGGCACCTCGAAACGCAACAGTTCCATCGTGTCGCCATGACAGCTGCAACTGATGGGGTTGTAGGCATAACGCACAGGCACAACCTCATGGCCTCGCATAGTGAAATAGCGATACACCGATTCCACACGCGCGTACATTAATTCTTTATTATATGCATTGCCATACGCCTCTATCGACATGGTGTACAACCTCGGGCTCTGTCGGTCGAAAGCAATATTGTAGGCAGAATCCATTATATCGAGGTCGGATTCGCGAAAATTGCTGTCGCCTTGGTCAAAGGTCAGTTGAAGACAAAACACCTCGGGGTTGGTCCATGCTCGGGCCAAGTCTTTGGCCTTGATAGGCTTGTCGGTAGGCAAATGAAGCCTTGCCGGCTGCCCCGTAGCAACCAACGTCAGCAATAGCGTAATCAGCAATAACACATTCTTTTTCATATTCTAATAAGTTGGTTGACGATTTCTTCGGTTGAGACACCTTCGGCCTCGGCAAAGTAGTTGCGCACAATGCGGTGACGCAGCACCTCCACCGATACGGCTTGTACGTCTTCAATGTCGGGAGAATACTTGCCCTGCATGGCCGCGTGGGTCTTGGCACCCATCACCAGATACTGCGAGGCACGAGGACCAGCACCCCAAGAGAGGTATTTGTCGGCCACAGCGGCATCCTCCGACACCGCTTTGCGGGTGCCCATCGTAGCCACCGAGGGGCGTGTCGAGGCAGAGAGCCTCACGGCATATTCACACACATTGTCGGGCACGGGCATACGACGTATCACCGACTGATAACTCAGAATATCCTCTGCCGACATAACCACGTGAACATCCTGATTTGTGTCCACCGTGGTGCCTTTCACAATATCCACCTCTTCGGCAAAAGAAGGATAATCCAGACAGATGTTCAACATAAAGCGGTCCAACTGAGCCTCGGGCAGCGGATAGGTGCCTTCCTGCTCAATGGGGTTCTGAGTGGCGAGCACAAAGAACGGTGCCGCAAGGGGATAACTCTTGCCCGAAACGGTGACCATCTTCTCCTGCATGGCCTCAAGCAGAGCCGCCTGGGTCTTGGGAGGGGTACGGTTGATTTCATCAGCAAGGACGATATTGGCGAAAACAGGTCCTTTGATAAACTGGAAGTGACGATTCTCATCCAATATTTCCGAGCCGGTGATGTCCGAAGGCATCAGGTCGGGGGTGAACTGTATGCGGCTAAACGAGAGTCCTAAAGCCCTTGAGAGGGTGTTGACCATCAACGTCTTTGCCAAGCCAGGCACACCCACCAGCAGACAATGTCCTCCCGTAAAAATAGAGAGCAGCAAACTGTCCACAGCCCTGTCCTGGCCCACAATCACCTTCCCTATCTCGCTCTTGAGCGAATGATATTGCTGTACAAAATTGTCTAAAAGTTCTTTATCAGTCATAGTAGTATTTATTTGGGCCAGTTTACCTGGAAATTGGGGCAGTCTTTGTATTCGTCAGCGATGCGGATATAGGTGGTCTTGACCATACGATTGCACCAATCCACAATCTTCTTGTTCTTAGCGTTTTGAAGTGCGGCGGCATAAATGCGGTCGTAGTCGTCGGTGAGGTTGATGCGGTGGGCAGGGATTTTCTTGTTCAGTTGTATCAGACAGTAGGCGTTCTTGCCCTCCTGTGTCTGAATGGCGGTAGCATTCGAAACCTCCCCTTCCTCCATAGCCACGATACCGATGCCGGGATAGAGGGTGTTGAAAACATCTTTTTCAAAACGGTTGTTGCCCGTCTGAGGATTGGACACCACGCCGCCCTGATTCTTGCTTGCCCCATCAGAATATTGCTTGGCAGCCTCGGCAAAGGTGATATGTCCTTGGCGTATTTCTTGTGCAAGGCTGTCCAAGGTGATGCGGGCACGGAGCAGATCCTCCGACGAAGTCTTGGGTTGCAGCAGGATATGGCGCACATTGACATTGTTGCCTCTGCGTTCCACTAATTGCAGGATATGGAATCCAAACTGGGTTTCGACGATAGGCGAAACCTCGCCGGGTTTCAAAGCGAAAGCGGCTGCCTCAAACTCCGACACCATCTCGCCACGGCCAAAGAAGCCAAGCTCGCCACCTTTGGAAGCGGAACCTGGGTCCTGCGAATAGAGTTTTGCCAACATGGCGAACTTTTCGCCCTTGAGCACACGCTCACGCAGCTCGGCCAACTCGCCTCGCACCCTGTCGCGCTCACTCTCGGAAATGGTTGGCTCGATGGTTATCTCCGACACCTCGTACTGTGCCTCAATCTCAGGCAAGCTGTCCACGCTGAGCGAAGCGAAATACTCTGTCACCTCGGCAGGTGTGACCACGATGTTCTCGGTCAGCTCGTACTCCACCTTTTGACTTATGGCACGGTCGTGCAAAATGTCGAAATACTGGTCGTGCAGCTCATCATAGCTTACGCCGTACATGTTGCGCAACGCCTCTTTGCTGCCCAGCTGTTTCACAATCTGCTTCAGATATCTGTCCACCTCGGCCTCCACCTGCTCGTCGCTCACCTCCACACTGTCTATCATGCCCTTATGCACCAGCAGTTTGGTCATCAGCATACTCTCCAGCAGTGTGCAACGCTCGTTTTGGGCGTTCTGTACACCCTGACGGAGACGCACCTGTGCGTAGGCCTGTTCGATGTCGGAATTCTTCACTATGGTCTTTCCCACCACAGCCACAATGCCGTCCACCACCTCCTTGTTGCTTTGTGCCTTTGCGGGCACACAAAGCAACATTATCAGCGGCAGTATAACAATCAATTTCTTCATTTTCAATTTTATTTTGTGACTTGTGATTAGTGATTTGTGATTAGGCGGCATCCGCCCTCCCATTCACCATTCACCAGTCACCAGTCACTATTCACTATTCACTATTCACTAATAAGTAATCTCATCCACCACATCCTGATGGATTTTCACATTGTATTTCTCACGCAGTTGGCGGATATTCTCTGCCTCCAGGTAGTTCTGATACTCGTTCAAATAGTAGCCGCGGGCCTCTTGGCACGACTTCAATTCGGGCTCGTAGAGTTTCTCCACAATCAGAATCTTGTAGCCGTTGCCGCTGGTGCGGTAATAGACACCCTTGTGCCACTCGTTGTTCTGCAGCAACTGTTGGTTGCCTTTTTCCACCATGGTCATCTCTCTGAAGACTGAATCGGCGCCACCTTTCTTGGCTTTGTCGGCCAAACGGGCAACCAATTGCTCGGAATCCCAGCCTTTCTTTTGAGCCTTCTCAATCTCCTTCACAGCCTTCTTGCGGGGCAACAAAGTACTGTCGGTCACGGTGATGGTGCTCACTCGGGCGCGGTCGTTCCAGAAATATACGGCATCGTTCGAGTCGCTCATATCGCGTTGCTGGCTGTAGGTCTCGTAAAACTTGGCGAACCCCACGCTGTCCTTAACGGCGCGCGACCATACGGTGTAGTCGTTGTAGGCAAAAATCATCAATCCGTGGCGATACTCATTCATGAGGGCGCCGAATTCGGCGTTGTCCTGCTCCAAATGATCATCGGCATATTGCAGCACGATTTCGTCGATATAGGCCTCATAGCGTTCGCGGAGCAGCAGGTCAAGGTCACACAGGTGGTGCACCTTCTTGTGGGTCATGATATAGTTGGCCAAATCGCGCGAGTCGTAGGAATCGGTGCCGATTTTGAACAGCGGGCGCAAATCGGTAATCTGATTGGTGTCGCAATGGAAGATGCCCGAGAAGAGCGAGTCGGTGATGAGCGAGCGCACCGCATCGAGGCTTGCCGCCATGGGGGCGTTCTTCTTTTTCGAAGTCTTCTGAAGGGTGTAATCCACAAAATCGTACTGGGCCTTGCACTGGTCGATGAAGATGTGCTGGGGCTTGGTGCTGCGCTCGCCACGGGTCATGCGCGACTTGTAGTAAGGCACCAGGCTCTCAAACGGGGGCATGGTCTCCTTTTTGAGCAGTTTGATGATATGCCAGCCGAAACGGGAGTGGAACGGCTCGGAATATTCGCCCACCTGCAAACCTTTGGCCACAACCTCCACATATTCGGGAGGCAGCTGGTTGCAAGACAGTTCGGGCATGATGCCGCCATTGTTGGCGGTGTTGCGGTCGGCACTGGCGTTCTTGGCCACCACACCGAAGTCCGTACCCTCTTTCAGCCTGTTGTAAGCCGAATTGATGCGGCCTTTGGCGTTGGGCGAATCTTCGGAAACCCAGATGTGGGCCAACTGAACCTTGCCGTAATACTCGTAGCGGTCGAAGAGTTTGATGATATGGTAGCCGTAGCGGGTGCGCACAGGGAGGCTCACAGTGCCTGGCTGCAATGCGTATGCTGCCGATTCAAAGGCATAAATCATATCAAACACAGTGAAGTAGCCAAGATCGCCCTCCAGGGGGTTGTCCTGCGAAACTTTTTCGCGCTCCAGCGGGTCGCGGCTCTGCGAGCGTTGCAGACGCATCTCGTCCTGGGCAATCTTGTAAAAATCGTCCTCGGTGATAGCTCTGTTATACAGTTCCATAGCGTGCTGATAGGCCTTGAGGGTGTCCTCGGGCGAGGAGGCCTCGGGGCAATGCACCAGTATGTGGGCGGCATGGAGGGCGTAATGATTGCGATCGTAAGCCTCACGCAGCAGCGACTGCATCGTGGCCGAATCAATCAGGAAGGGGGCGGCCAAATCCTTGCGGTAGGTTTTCAGCTCACTTTGCAGGTTCTTCAATGTGTCGAAACCGAGGGCGTAGGCGTCCTCGAGCTTGGTTTGGAAGTTCACAAACAGCTGCACATAGTCTTCCAACGCTTTGCGTTTCTCGTATGTGCAAGCCGTAGGGGCGGCAGAGGGGTCCTTGCCTATCGACTGCAAGAAATCCTTCATAAACTGCGACTTATAGAAAACCTTCCCGTTCACCTCAAAGATAACGGGGTCGTCTGCCTTCTGAGCCATGGCGCCAACGGCAAAGAACGTGATAATCAGTATTGCAAAAATCTTCTTCATCTTCTTGTATTTTTGTGATATGTGATATGTGAAACGAGTGCGGCAGCCCTCACTTTTCACCTTTCACTTTTCACCTTTCACTATATTTATCTCGAATAATTGGGGGCCTCGCGGGTGATGGCGATGTCGTGGGGATGGCTTTCGGTGCGGCCAGCAGCGGTAATGCGGATGAACTTGGCCTGCTGCAGCGTGGCTATATCCTTCGAGCCAGTGTAGCCCATACCGGCCTTCAGGCCGCCAACCATCTGGTAGAGCACCTCGCTGAGGGTTCCCTTATAAGGCACACGACCCACAACGCCTTCGGGCACAAGCTTCTTGGCATCGGTCTCCTTGTCCTGGAAATAGCGGTCCTTCGAGCCGCACTGCATGGCTTCGAGCGAGCCCATGCCGCGATACGACTTGAATTTGCGGCCTTCGTAAATGATTGTCTCGCCCGGGGCCTCTTCGGTGCCAGCCACCAGCGAACCCACCATCACGGTGCTTGCGCCTGCGGCCAGAGCCTTGACGATGTCGCCACTATAGCGTATGCCACCGTCGGCGATGATAGGCACATCATAGCCCTTCTGCTTCAAAGCGCCCACACATTCGCACACGGCGGTGAGCTGAGGCACTCCGATACCCGCCACGATGCGGGTGGAGCAGATGCTTCCGGGTCCGATACCCACCTTGATACCGTCGGCTCCCGCCTCGGCAAGCATGATGGCCGCTTCGCCTGTGGCGATGTTGCCCACAACGACGTCGATGTCGCTATATTTTGCCTTGACGGTCTTCAAAGCCTTCACCACATTGTTGCTGTGGCCGTGGGCGGTATCGATGACGATAGCGTCGGCACCAGCCTTCACCAATGCGTCCACACGGTCCATCATATCGGGGGTGATGCCCACACCGGCAGCCACACACAGGCGGCCGTTGCTGTCCTTGCAAGCCAGGGGGCGCTCCTTGGTCTTCATAATGTCGCGGTAGGTGATGAGGCCCACAAACTGGCCCTTCTTGTTCACCACGGGCAACTTCTCGATCTTGTGTTGCTGCAAGATGTCGGTAGCCTCGGCAAAAGTGGTGCCCTCGTGGGTGGTGATGAGCTTGGTAATCATGATGTCGGACAAAGGACGGTTCATGTCGCGCTCGAAACGGAGGTCGCGGTTGGTGACCATGCCGATGAGCATACGGTTCTCATCCACAATGGGTATGCCGCCGATGCCGTACTCATTCATCAAGTGCAGGGCGTCCTTCACCAGGGCGTCCTTGCTCAGGGTCACGGGGTCGATAATCATGCCGTTCTCGGCACGTTTCACCTTGCGCACCTCATTGGCCTGGCGGTCAATCGACATGTTCTTGTGCAGCACACCTATACCACCTTCCTGGGCCATGCCTATGGCCATAGCGGCCTCGGTCACAGTGTCCATAGCAGCCGACACCAGCGGCGTATTCAGATTGATGTGGCGCGAAAAACGTGAAGCCACATTAACCTCGCGGGGGATGATTTCGGAATATGACGGCACGAGCAACACGTCGTCGTAAGTAAGGCCTTCGCCAATGAATTTAGTGGTATCTGTGTACATAATTAGTAAATTATATTTTTATTTATTCAAATTAAAATTGTGCAAAGATACGATTTTTTTCCGACATAATCCAAAAAAGTGCCGATAAAATCCGACAAATTTAACAACTCACACAAACACACCTACTTACAAAAAGATTTTCAAAACCCAAAAATCAGGCCTTTTTTCGAGCCCTATTTCCGAAGCATATAATTCGCCTTCCTTCCGATATGATTCCGATATGCCTCCGATATGATTCCGATATGGTTCCGATATGATTCCGATATATACAATCGGATCCATATCGGATTTATATCGGAAGGATTTCGCAAGCATGTCGGAATCACTTGAGAGCATATCCGAACCATCGAGGAAATCAAACAGGAACATCCTCAAACGCAAAAAAATGTACGAAAAACCATTTTAGGACATTCCGAACACCCAATCATTTTCGGACATCCATGGTTATTCTCGGCTATTTTTGCTAAAAAATGCACCAAACCCAGTGCATTTTTCTACAAAATCCGCACCGAACTTAGTGCATTTTTTACAGAATTTGCACCAAATCCAGTGCATTTTTCTTCATTTGACATAATAATTTTGAAAATTAATCGTTATTTGGAGTATATAATATTGAATACTATGGATAAACTTCAAGCCCGTTTCGACACCATGCTGAGGGACACTCCCACAGCCTTCCACCGCTATCTGTGGGATTTGATTGACTGGGATGAGCGCATGATAGGGGTCAAAGGCCCCCGAGGCGTGGGAAAAACAACCCTGCTGCTACAATATGCCAAAGAACGCCTCGGCCGCAACAATGTGCTGATGGTCAACGCAGAGGACCTATATTTCTCTAATCATACTTTGGTGGATTTGGCCGACCAATTCGTGCGTTTGGGCGGCGAGGTGCTGCTGATTGACGAGATTCACAAATACGGAAATTGGTCGCGCGAACTGAAGCTCATTTACGACTATCACCAAGGGCTGAAGGTGGTTTTTACCGGGTCGAGCATCCTCGACATCGAACGTGGCGAGGCCGACCTCAGCCGCCGTGTGGTGGCCTACGACATGCAGGGGCTTTCGTTCCGCGAGTATCTGGAAATGTTCAAGGACATACGTCTGCCAAAACTGTCGCTGGAGGAAATATTAAGTCATAAGGTTGTAGTGCCCAGCGATTTTCGCCCCTACGCCTATTTTTCCGATTATCTGAAAAACGGATACTATCCTTTTGCTGGCGAGAACCATTTTGAGGAGAAGCTGATGCAGGTTGTGGGCAAGACCTTGGAGGTGGACATACCACAATACACCGAGATGACAGTGGCAGCCACCCGCAAGATGAAGCATCTGATGACTATCATTGCCGAGAGCGTGCCTTTCAAGCCCAATGTACAGGCCATCGCTCAATCGGTTGGCATCAGCCGCAATTTGCTGCCCGACTGGTTTGTGCTTATGGAGAAAGCGGGGCTGATAGCACAGTTACGTAACGACACAGGAGGCTTCCGAAGTCTGGGAAAGGTGGAGAAGATTTATTTGGACAACACCAATTTGGCCTACCTGCTCGGAGGCTCCAACAGCGACATAGGAAACGCCCGCGAGACGTTCTTTTTCAACCAGATGCGCGTAAACCACGAAGTCATTACCTCCTCTGTTTCCGATTTCAAGATTGGGGATAGGACTTTTGAGGTTGGTGGGCCGAACAAGAAGCAGCATCAGATCGCGGGTGTGGATGATGCCTTTGTGGTTAAGGACGACGTTGAATCAGGCCATACGAATGTTATTCCGCTATGGCTGTTCGGGTTGAATTATTAATGCCGTGCCGAGGAAAAGAAAAAACACAAATATTATCGCACATATCAAAAAAAAATCGTATTTTTGCATTTTGTACTAATATATACTACAAACACAATGAAAAAGAATATCTGTTTATTAATCACCGCAGTAGCATGTTCACTGCTCACAATCGGCTGCAGCCACAGTTTCAAATACACCATTTTCGGCGAGATGCCTATGAACGAATTTGAAGGCCACACGGTATACCTCACCTGCATCGACAACGGCGAGACTATCGATTCCGCCATCATTGAGAAGGGTTCCTTCAAGTTCAAGGGCGAGGCCGAAAAGACTATGATGGGTTCGCTGCGCACCTTCGACGAGGCCTCCAACATCCAGGCCACCAGCATCATCGTTATCGAGAAAGGCAAAATTCACATCAACATGAAGACCGACTCGCTCTACGGCACCCCCATGAACGAGCTTTTTTATAAGACCTACACCGCCGACTCCACCTCCATCATGCTCCGCAACCGTCTGGAGGCCTGCACACAGAAGTATTTCAAGGCCGACAGCAAGCAGCGCCAGTTCCTCATGGAGGAGTACGACCGCCTGGCCGAGGAATACACAAGCCACACCATCGACCTCTCGCGCCAAATCTACTCGCAGAACACCGACAATGTGCTCGGCGCCTACGCCCTGAACATGATTGTGGAGAGCGACTGCCTCACCTACGACAGCCTCAACGCCATCCTCAAGAACGCCGCTCCCGCCATTGCCGACTACGAGCCCCTGCGCAAGGCCAACACCCGCCTGTTCCACATTGCCACCACAGCCGAGGGCAAGCGCTACACCGACTTTGAGGGCATCAGCTTCACCAACGGCAAGACCATCCGCCTCAGCAGCCTCATCGACACCAACAAGGTTACGCTCGTCGACTTCTGGGCCTCGTGGTGCAGTCCTTGCCGCAAGGAGATTTCGGACAACCTCGTCCGCCTCTACAAGAAATATGGCAACAAGGGCCTCAACATCATCGGCGTGGACGTTTGGGACAAGATTCCCAGCCACAAGGACGCCGTGTCCCAGCTCGGCATCACCTATCCCCAAATCATCGACACCACCCGCACCGCCACCGAACTGTACGGCATTGACGGCGTGCCGCAAATCATCCTCCTCGACAAAAAAGGCGTCATCCTCCACCGCGACCTGCGTGGCAACGATATTGAGACCGCCGTGCTCGAGGCATTGAAAATGAATTGATAATTGAAAATCGATACTGCTATGAAAAAGATAGTCCTTTTCGCCTGCGTTTTCGCACTCGCATTCTGCGCCCAAGCGCAAAAGAAGAACACCAACTCCACCGCCTCCGACAACGGCGGCATCTCGACCGAGATGATGCAGCAAATAAAACAAAGCTACGGCGGCAATGCCTCCGACAAGGCCCTGCGCAACATCCTCGTCACCAACAGCCCTGCCAAACTGGCCCTCAACTACGAGAACAGCACCGCCTTCAACTCGCATTTCTCCAACCGTGTGGAGAGCAAGGCCGTCACCGACCAGAAGTCGTCGGGACGCTGCTGGATGTTCACCGGCATGAACGTGCTGCGCAACAAGGCCATACGTCAGCACCACCTGCCTGCCGACTTCCAGTTCTCGCAGGCCTACACCTTCTTCTACGACCAGCTGGAAAAATCCAACCTCTTCCTCCAAGCCGTCATCAACACCGCCTCCAAGCCCATGACTGACCAAGAGGTGGAATGGCTCTTCAAGAACCCCCTCAGCGACGGCGGCCAGTTCACCGGCATAGCCAACCTGATTGAGAAATACGGCCTCGTGCCCGCCGAAGCCATGCCCGAGACTTTCAACACCAACAATACCAGCTCCATCTCGAGCCTCATCCAGCTCAAATTGCGTGAGGACGGCTTGCAGCTGCGCGAGATGTCCGCCCAGAAGGGCATGACCCCCGCCAAGCTCAATGCCACCAAAACCGAGATGCTCGGCACCATCTACCGCATGCTGGCCCTCACCTTCGGCGAGCCTCCCGCACAGTTCACCTGGGAGCAGAAGAACGCCAAAGGCGAGATTGTCTCGACCGAGAGCTACACACCCATGTCGTTCTACGAAAAATTCGCCAAACAAGACTTTTCCACCTACTACATGGTGATGAACGACCCCACCCGCGAGTACTACAAGGTCTATGAAATCCAGTACGACCGCCACGTCTACGACGGCCAGAACTGGCGCTACCTCAACCTCCCCATGGAGGACATCGCCCCCATGTGCATCGCCTCCATCAAGGACAGCACCATGATGTATTTCAGCTGTGATGTGGCCAAGTTCCTCAACCGCGACAAGGGCTTTATGGATGTCAACAACTACGACTACGCCTCGCTCTTCGGCACCACCTTCGGCATGGACAAGAAGCAGCGTGTGGCCACCTTTGCCAGCGGTAGCAGCCACGCCATGACCCTCTGCGCCGTGGACCTCGACAAGGACGGCAAGCCCATCAAATGGATGGTCGAGAACAGCTGGGGCAGCAGCTACGGCTACCAAGGCTTCCTCATCATGACCAACGACTGGTTCAACGAATATATGTTCCGCGTGGTACTCGAGGAGAAATACATCCCCGCCAACATCCGCGCCATGCTCGACCAAAAGCCCATCATGCTCCCCGCCTGGGATCCCATGTTCGCACCCGAAGAATAAAATAACTCAAAAGATAAAGCATTATGAAAAAGACCCTCATCCTTATCGCCACATGCCTCCTCGGCTTTGCCGCCGCAGCTCAGGATGTCACCATTTACGGCGACGTGTTTATGCCCACAGGCAATTACGGCAAAAGTTACATGAATGTCACCAGTACCAACTATACCCCCTACACCGCCATCACCGAGCAGGGCTACAACCTCGGTGGCGCAGGTTGGGGCTGGGGTACCGGCATCCAGCTCTCTCGCATGGTCAACCGCTCCGGCTTCGGCTGGGTGGCCGACCTCGGATTCCGCATGGGCTGGCTCAACGCCGACATGCGCTCCTATTTCAACGAATATGGCATAAGCCACAATTCGGTAGGCATCACCAAGGCCCCGAAATACTTCAACATCCCCCTGTTGGTGGGTCCCAGTTTCACCTTCGATGCCGCCTCGTGGCTTGACATCTATCTCGCCCTTGAGATTGGTTTCGATGTCCGCATCATCTCCGACGCCTGCTACACCGCCAGCAAGTGGGTGGACTATGACGCCGAGGTGCCCTTCGCCTTCCGCGTGGCCGGTGGCTTCGTCATCAACGACCATATCGTCGTCGAGGCCAACTGGAGCTGGTTCGACGAGCAGCCCGTTTTCGCCACAGCCTACGGCTTTGACAGCTATCCCGTCTCAGGCCCCTACGGCCTCCTCGAAACCATGCAGTTCGCCCTCCGCTTCGGCTACCGTTTCTAATTGAATAATTCTTTAATATTATACACATGAAAAAAATCTTCGTAATCCTCGGCGCCCTCGCAATGTGCGCCTCTGTTATGGCCCAGACCAAACAGGAAGAAAAGAAAGCTGACGAAGGCTACAAATTCACCGTCGTCAAAGAGTTGCCCGTCACCTCCGTCAAGGACCAGAACCGCGCAGGTACCTGCTGGTGCTACAGCGGCTTAGGCTTCATCGAGGCCGAACTGCTCCGCATGGGCAAGGGCGAATATGACTTCAGCGAGATGTACATCGTCCAGAACACCTACAACGACCGTGCCATGGCCGCCATCCGCACCAGCGGTGACGTGAGCTTCAGCCAGGGCGGCTCGTTCTACGACGTCCTCTACGGCATGAAACATTTCGGCCTCATCCCCGAGGAACTCATGCGTCCCGGTGTCATGTACGGCGACACCCTCTCTAACCACACCGAGCTCAGCGCCGTTACCGACGCCATGGTGGCCGCTATCGCCAAAAACGACAAGCTCAAGAGCCTCCAGACCTCGCCCGAAGGCGGCCTGCTCTGCGCCAAAGCTATCGCAGCCGTGCACTCTGTCTACTTAGGCCAGATTCCCGAGAAATTCAACTACAAGGGTGTCGAATACACCCCCATGAGCTTCTACCAGAGCCTCGGCCTCAACCCCGACGACTATGTCAGCATCACCTCCTACACCCATCACCCCTTCTACGAAAAGTTCGTCCTCGAAATCCAGGACAACTGGCGTCACGCCCAGTGCTACAACGTCCCCATCGACGAGATGATGGAAATCATCGACAACGCTATCGAGAACGGCTATCCCGTGGCTTGGGGCAGCGATGTTAGCGAACCCGGCTTCAAAGGCACCCGCAAAGGCTTCGCCGTACTTCCCGAAACCAACGTCAACGCCGCCAGCCTCCAGGGCAGCGATATGGCCCACTGGATGGGCATGAAACCCGCCCAGATTGTCGACGAGGCCATGAGCCACCCCACTCCTCAGCGCTGGGTCTCCCAGGAGGAGCGCCAGAAGGCTTACGACAACCGTGAGACCACCGACGACCACGGCATGCTTATCTACGGCACCGCCAAAGACCAGATGGGCAACGAATACTACATGGTCAAGAACAGCTGGGGCGACTACAATGGCGACTTCCACGGCATGTTCTACTGCAGCAAGGCCTTCGTCCGCTACAAAACCATGAACTTCATCGTCCACAAAGACGCCCTCCCCAAGAAAATCAAAGAGAAACTCGGCATCAAATAAGACGAGAGTTCTCATTGTAACCCATAGTAGTCGCTCCATCCCGAGCGACTACTTTTTTTATCCTTGGCAAGGAGTTTCTCGCGAGAAACTCCTTGCCAAGAGGTGTTTTGAAAGAATCTTGTGCACAAGACTCGTTCCCCGAAGCATTTTGAAGGAATCTTGTGCACAAAATTCCTTGCCACGAAACATTTTGAAGGAATCTTGCGCACAAAACTCGTCCCCCGAAGCGTCCGTTGTGTCGGATTTTCAATCCGACACAATTTAATATAAGGATTTACAATCCGCTTTAAATAATTCATTATAAATAATGTATAATATGTTGACGGATTAAAAATCCTTATAACAAAAAGGCTCGGATTAGAAATCCGAGCCAACAGGAACATCCCCGAGAAGGGAGTAGGCTCAATAATTCTAATGTTTTCCGAAAATGCTCGGCAGAGAACCTAGTTTGGCCTCATTACACCTAATTCAGTTTTTATGCTCTGTTTAAGACGTTTTTGCACCTCTGCATAGAATACAATCTGTTCTCAACAACTTAACTTATAGCACTTCCTCTTTTGTGGAGTAGACATTCTAATCATAAGTTGACTCATTATTAAGTAGATTGCACTACATAATTATATTTTACAAATTATCAGCTTATTACTAAGTC
>JAZUIX010000100.1:0-3527 GCA_045642445.1 Bacteroidales bacterium
ACACCGACCGCATTGACAACCCCTGGGACGGCACCCATCAAGGCCGCCCCTGCAAACAGGACGTTTACGTCTACACCTGCACCTACACCATCCCCGAAGGCAGCAAACAACGCAAAACAGGCACCATCGCCCTTATCAGATGATTGAAAACGCACCTTCGCAATCTATATATAACAAGGAAACAGAAATTATGCCGAGAACAAGACCTGCCATATCCACCCTCCGACGACTGGTTTGTGCCATCAGTCTTTGTTGGCTCATGGCCCTTGGGCAGGCTGTGGGGCAGACCTTGGTGAACGGCTATGTGTGCTATGCCGACACTGTAGGGCAGCTCATTCCCACCGATAGCGCTGAGTGGCATGATTTGTCTTACTATACCGGCTATACCGGCTACTACTACTATACCTCTGACTTGTTCGACATCGGGTTTAATTTCTACTTTTTTGGGCGCTATTACCAGACTTTCTCCATTACCGACCACCAACAAATACACCTCGGATACCTTTACGAATCCTCTATGGCAAGCAATTATTTCTTCTCAAGTCACTTAACCCTGCCGCCCACTATCATTCTATCAAAAAGGGGATATGTACCCGAATATGCTATCAACGGCTACTGCACCATCGGGCAAGTGGGACACCGGATACTGATTATCGAATTCCATCCACAAAATTTCCCCCAAAATAAAATACAGGTGGCCTTGTTTGAGGCAACAGGCGAAATCCAGATCAATGTCGAGGCAAACAACAGGTTCGGCTTCCCCATAGGGTTTGGCTGCGAAGACAAACATGTGGTGATGGAATCGATAAACACGTTCGACACCAACAGTGTAAGCTCCCCACAATACAATCGGATGGGCTGCCATATTTCGTTTGTCCCGCAGCAGCCTCTCTGCGCTTCGCCTGCGGGAATGTCTGTCCAAAACACCACGTCCAACTCGGCTTCGGTGGTGTGGCACAAGATAGCCGACACTTCGCACTATCGCGTAGAATACGGCCCACAGGGTTTCGCCCCGGGAGCGGGCACCACCATCCTGACCACCGACACCATGGTCAGCCTCTCCAACCTGAACCCCAACCAACCATACGATGTGCTGCTCAGTGCCAGCTGCGCTTCGGGGTGGTCGGAGAGCGAAAGGATGAGTTTCCACACTTTCTGCCCCGAATATCAGAACAACCCTGTCAAATATGCCAACCTCTCGGACAGCAATGTGGTCTTCAGCATAGGAGGACCAACTGGTACTGACAGTTGGATTCCAGGACGGTATTACCCGCATATCAAAAACAACAGCGATTTCAGATACCTCGTCAATTTTGACCCTACCCAAAAAGATCTATACACCAACTACCAGCTCGACGTGGTGCCTCCCGGTGCCTGCAGCTCGGTGCGGCTGGGGGATTTCAACTCAGGAGGCAAAGCCGAATCCATCACCTACAACCTCACCGTCGACACAGCCATCTACGACCTGCTGCTGCTGCGCTATGCCATCGTTGAGGAAAACCCCCACCACCCTGCAATTGCACAACCCAAATTCACCCTCGGCATCTACGACACAAACGACATTTCTTTGGGCTCATGCTTCGAAGGCAACTTTGTGGCGGGATTGGAGGAGGGATGGCACGCCACAAACAATATTATCTGGTGCGACTGGAGAGCCCTCGGCATCGACATCTCCTCCTTCCAGGGGCAAAAGATCAAGGTGGTCATCGCCAACTACGACTGCACACAGGGCGGCCACTTCGGCTTCGGCTATTTCACTCTCGAAGGCACCCGCAAACGTCTGCGCTCCACCCAGTGCGGCAACGCCGCTGTCAACACTTTCTATGCCCCCAAGGGATTCGGCTACCGCTGGTACAACATCGACTCGCCACAAACCACGCTCGGCACCGCCGACTCCATCACCCTCGACACGCCCGGCAACTATGCCTGCCATGCCACCTATCAGCTCAACGGCAACACCTGCGGTTTCACCCTCTACTGCCGCATGGGGAGCCGCTACCCCGTGGCCGACTTTGTGGCCGAACCTCGCCAAGAATGCGGCCGTTTCTTCCTCCACAACCACAGCTATATTTCATTGGACCCAGCACACACCCAACCCACCAACGAACCTTGCGAAGACTACCTCTGGCGCCTGCCCAACGGCACCACCAGCACCGCCACCAACCTCGAAATCAATTTGCCCGACGGCACACACACCATCGAACTTGTGGCCACCCTGGCAGGGGGACAATGCCGCGACTCGGTGCAGTACACCGTCACAGTTCATCACGACACCATATCCCTCGCCGACACTTTCTGCGTGGGGGGAAGCTACACTTTCCGCAACACAACCTTCACCCAGCCCGGCACCTTTTTTGTAAACGACAGCTGCACCACCTACCAACTCACCCTTGCCCAGTTCCCCGTGCCTGAATACTCGAAAGAAGTCACTATCTGCCAGGGAAGCACCTATCCCTTTGCCGACACCCTCCTCGCCACCGAAGGCACCTACCAAGGCATCATATCCACCCTCGGAGGATGCGACTCGCTCTGCCATCTCACCCTGCACATACAACCCCCTCCCGAATACGCGGAAGAAGTCACCATCTGCCACGGCGACACATACCCCTTTGCCGACACTGTCTTTGCCACCGAGGGCACCTACCAACGCCTCCTATCCACTCCTGAAGGATGCGACTCACTCTGCCTCCTCACCCTGCACATCCGTCCCCTGCCCGAAAAACTCGACTCGCTTATTGGCAACTGTGACCCTGACGATCCTTATCTCTTTTCCGACCAAAAACTTTGGCTCGCCCCTCCCGAGATGCAGCAACCCGGCGGCACTGCTTTCCTCACAAGCAGCGGCAGCCTCATGGTGTGGCACACCGACAGTCTTGCGCCACTGCCCCTGATAGCACCCGACAGCACCCTGCGGCTACACCTTTCAGCCCATACCCTGTACCGCCTCACCATGTGCTATCCCGACGACCCCGCCTGCCCTATCGACACCACCCTACGGTTCGACCCGCCGCAACCTGTGGTGGCCGACCTCGAAGTAAGCCCCGCCTCGCTCACCTCCAGCCAGCTGACCCTAACCGCACACGACCGCAGCAACAACAACACAGGACGCTGGTGGCTGATTGACGGCAACACTCAGGACGAAACCGCACCCACTTTCCGCTACACTGCCAGTCCCTCGGCGGGCAACATAGTGGTGGGCATCATCGCCTACAACGCATTTTGTCAGGACACCGCCTACCTCACCGTTCCCATCTTCGGCCACCTCATCAACTTCCCCAACATCTTCACCCCCAACTTGGAAACCAACAACCGTTTCGGCCCGGTATGCTACAACATCTCGAACTTCGAGATGTGGATTTACGACCGCCGCGGCGACATCGTGTATCACACCGACCGCATTGACAACCCCTGGGACGGCACCCATCAAGGCCGCCCCTGCAAACAGGACGTTTACGTCTACACCTGCACCTACACCATCCCCGAAGGCAGCAAACAACGCAAAACAGGCACCATCGCCCTTATCAGAT
>JAZUIX010000101.1:0-13816 GCA_045642445.1 Bacteroidales bacterium
AGTGGAGGTGAACTTCGATTTTGCATACAAACTGGTGGAAAAAAAGTACAAACGGGCCATCACCAAGGCCGAATTGCAGCTGGCGTTGGAAGATTTCTACGGTCCGATAAAGCAGATAATCGGCGGCCACGAGCTCGTGTATTGGTTCAACTCCTGGCACCCCGCCATGCCCGACAACTGGGGAAGCTTTTAGAATGGAGAATGGAAAATGGAAAATTAAGGCGGCGCCACCTATTCACAATTCACAATTCACATTTAAATCATAAATCACCAGTCACTATTCACTATTCACTATTCACATTTAAATCATAAATCAATATCGGCCAAACTTTCTTAATAGATGTTAAAAATGAGATTTTTTTCAAAAAAAATGTTGCTGAATGAAAAAAAAGTTGTATTTTTGCAAACGAATTAAGAGAGAACAAAACAACAGAATATAAACGTAACAAACTATGTATCTGACAAAAGAAAAGAAACAGGAAATATACGCTGAGTATGGTAAAGGCGCTCAGGATACCGGTTCGGCCGAGTCGCAGATTGCTTTGTTTACCTATCGTATCCAGCATCTCACCGAGCTCATGAAGCAGAATAAGAAAGACCAGGTCAGCGAGCGCGCTCTCGTGGCTTTGGTCGGCAAACGTCGCCGTATGCTCGACTATCTGAAGGATGTCGACATCGAGCGCTACCGTGCCATCATTAAGAAACTCAACTTGAGAAAGTAATAGTTTTTCATATTTATTTGGTTATGGTTGGGGCTCCCGGGTTCTCTGGGAGTCCTTTTTTTAAAGGCCATGCCAAAGAGCGTCCCGCACGGTGTGGGGCGTAGCGGTAATAAAGAAACAGAAAGGAAAAAAATGAACATTATCACTAAAAGATTCGATCTCGGCGATGGCCGTATGATCGAGATTGAGACCGGTAAACTTGCCAAGCAGGCCGACGGCGCTGCTGTGGTGCGTATGAACGACACGATGCTTCTCGCCACCGTGTGCTCCAAACGCGAGGTGGGCGAAAACGTCGACTTCATGCCCCTTACCGTTGACTATCAGGAGAAGTATGCCGCCATGGGCCGTTTCCCCGGCGGTTTCTTCAAACGCGAGGCCCGTCCCTCGGAGCATGAGATCCTCATCGCCCGCTTGGTCGACCGCGCCCTCCGTCCCCTTTTCCCCGACAATTTCCACGCCGAGGTGCAGGTGCAGATAACCCTCATTTCCGGCGACAAGGATACTATGCCCGACCAGCTGGCAGCCCTCGCTGCCGCTTCGGCTCTCGCCGTGAGCGACATCCCCTTTAACGGCCCTGTGTCCGAGGTGCGCGTGTCGTATCTCGACGGCCAGTATGTCATCAACACCCCCATGCAGGATATCGACCGTGCCGACCTCGACCTCATCGTGGCCGCCACCGAGGAGAACATCATGATGGTGGAGGGCGAGATGAAGGAGGTGAGCGAGGAGTGCATGCTCGGCGCCCTCAAGGCCGCCCACGAGGCTATCAAGATCCAGTGCCGCGCCATTGCCGAGCTCACCGTTGAGGCCGGCAAGACCGAGAAACGCGAGTACTGCCACGAGATCAACGACGAGGAACTTCGCCAGCGTGTGCGCGAGGCCGTCTATCAGAAGTGCTATGATTTCTCCAAGCAGGGCATCGCCAACAAGCAGATGCGCGAGGAGGGTTTCGAGGCCATCAAGCAGGAGTTTATCGACGCCAACTATACCGAGGAGACCCTCACCGACGATATCAAGTTTATGATTGACCGCTACTACCACGACACCGAGCGCGAGGCTATGCGCGACATGGTGCTGGCCGAGCGCACCCGTTTGGACGGTCGTCAGTTGGACGAGATCCGCCCCCTCTGGAGCGAGGTGAGTTATCTTCCTTCGGCCCACGGCAGCGCTATCTTCACCCGTGGTGAGACTCAGTCGTTGAGCACCGTCACCCTCGGCACCAAGTTGGATGAGCAGGTTATCGACGGAGCCGTTGTCGAAGGCACCCGCCGCTTCTTGCTGCACTACAACTTCCCCGGTTTCGCTACCGGTGAGGTGAAGGGCAACCGCGGCCTCAGCCGCCGCGAGGTGGGTCACGGCCATTTGGCTTGGCGTGCCTTGAAAGAGGTGCTGCCCGAAGAGACCGAGTGCCCCTACACCATCCGCGTTGTGTCCGACATCCTCGAGTCGAACGGTTCCAGCTCTATGGCTACCGTGTGTGCCGGCTGCCTGGCATTGATGGATGCCGGTGTGAAGATCCGCAAACCCGTTGCCGGTATCGCCATGGGCCTTATCAGCAAGGGCGACAAATGGGCCGTGCTGAGCGACATCCTCGGCGACGAGGACCACTTGGGCGACATGGACTTCAAGGTGTGCGGCACCCGTGACGGTATCACCGCCTGCCAGATGGATATCAAGGTGGACGGCTTGAGCTACGATGTGCTGGCCAAGGCGTTGGAGCAGGCCCGTCAGGGTCGTCTCTACATCCTCGACCACATCCAGAGCACCATTGCCGAGCCCCGCGAGGACTACAAGCCCTTCGTGCCCCGCATCGTCCAGATTCAGATTCCCAAGGACTTCATCGGTGCCGTTATCGGCAAGGGTGGCGAGGTTATCCAGAAAATCCAGAAGGAGACCAACTCCATTATCAATATTGAAGAAGTGGGCGAAGTGGGCGTTGTGGACATCGCCGCTGTCGATAAAGACTCCATCGAGGCCGCCCTCAAGTGGGTCAAGGAAATCTGCACCGTGCCCGAAGTCGGCCAGGTGTATGACGCCAAGGTGGTCAGCATTGTCGAGTTCGGCGCTTTCTTGGAGTTCCTTCCCGGCAAGGAGGGTTTGATGCACATCAGCGAGTACGACTACAAGCGTACCGAGACCCTCGAAGGCCTCCTCAATGTGGGCGACACCGTGCAGGTGAAGATTATCGCCATCGATGAGAAGAACGGCAAGCTGAAACTCAGCCGCAAGGCTCTGCTTCCCAAGCCCGAAGGCTATGTGGAAGAGGCTCCCCGCGGACCTCGCCGCGAAGGTGGTGACCGTGGTCCCCGCCGTGATGGCGACCGCGGACCCCGCAGAGATGGCGACCGTGCTCCTCGCAGAGAAGGCGACCGTGGCCCTCGCAGAGAAGGTGGCGACCGCCGTCGCAGCGATGACGACCGCAGAGAAAGATAAAAAAATTTCGTCTTGACACAATAATATTGCAAAAGGCGAGTTATTATGGGTGTCTGAAGCAAAAGGACACGCCCAGACACCCGATAATGCGATAGTAGCTCAGTTGGCAGAGCGGCGGCTTCCCAAGCCGCAGGTCGCGGGTTCGACCCCCGTCTATCGCTCAAAGAAAAAATGGTGACATGACAAAAATTTTGCCATGTCATTCATTTTGTGTAATTTTGCAAATTGGTAGAGAATATAGAAAAAAGTGTATTTATAATAATAATCAATATATTACAAAAAAGATAAATGAATAAAAAGACTTTTAAAGAACAGGTTTGGGCTTATACCTTGCTGATTGTGGGTAGTTTGTTGTTCGCCGTGGGCGATGTGATGTTTGTGAATCCTTACCTTATGGCTCCTGGCGGAACATACGGTTTGTCGAACGTGTTGAACACCGTTTGGCCGTGGAAGATTTCGTTTTATGCCATCTGTATGGATATCCCCCTGCTGATTATCGGCACCATCATCTTGGGACCCAAGTTCGGTGTGAAGACGGTGGTCTCCACGCTCCTGATTTTTGCGTTCACCTTTGTGCTGGAGTCGCTTTGGGGCTACAATCCAGTGATTCATGACGGCGAGATTTTGAATACTCCTATCGAGGGTCTTGCCATGGTGGAGATTCCCAATCACGGGGGTTGGTTTATGCCCGACTATTTCTTGAACACTGTTGTGGCGGGTCTTATCTATGGTGTGGCTATTGGCATGATTTTCCGTTCGGGTGCCACCTCGGGCGGCAGCGATATCATCTCCATGATTTTGCACAAGTACACCAAGATTTCGTTGGGTACGCTGGTGCTGATTGTGGACAGCTGCATTACTCTGACCACCCTTATCGCTTTCGGCGATATTCGTCTGCCTATCTATTCCATCATACTGATCTATATTGAGAGCAAGGTTATCGACCTCGTGGTGGACGGCACCAAGAGCTACAAAACCGCTTTCATCGTTACCGACAAAATGGAGGAGGTTCGCCAGTATATCCTCAACGATTTGAAACGTGGAGGCACCTGCATCACGGTGGAAGGTCTTTACAACGGCGTGGAACGCAAGATGATATATGTCACCATGGAACGTGCCGACTTCGTTAAGTTGCGCTCCAACCTGCGTCTGCTCGACCCCATGGCTTTTGTCAATGTTATCGACAGCGCCGAAATCATGGGCAAAGGTTTCAAACAACTGCCCACGGAATAAGAAATTGTTTTGTATATGAAAGTATTACAACTTTGCAACAAGCCGCCATATCCTCCAGTAGATGGGGGGACCTTGGCCATGGACAGCATCACCCAGGGATTGTTGGCGGCTGATTGTGAGGTTCGTGTGCTTTCGGTTTGCAGCGACAAACACCCTGTCCGCGAGGACAAGATGACCGAGGAATACCTCCAGGCGACCCGTTTTGAGGCGGTGTATGTGGATTTGGGCATCCATGTGCTGGATGCTGCTGTGGCGATGCTTTGTGGCGAGTCGTATCATGTGAAACGATTTATCAGCAAAGACTTTGCCGCCAAACTGGCTTCCGTTTTGCAGGAAGAGGAGTATGATGTGGTGCACATAGAGAGCATTTTCCTCACACCGTATGTGCCTCTGGTGCGCAAATACAGCAAGGCCAAGGTGGTGCTGCGGGCCCACAATGTGGAACACCTGATATGGAAACGGGTGGCACAAAGCGAGAAGAACCCGCTCAAACGGTGGTATCTGAAACACCTCTCGCTGACCCTCGGGGCTTACGAGCGCGAACATATCAACGACTACGACAGCGTGGTGTGCATCACCGACACCGATGCCGAGTTTTTCCGTAAAAACGGCTGCCGTAAACCTATCAGCGCCATACCTTTCAGTGTCAATCCCGAGCCTTTGGAGCATGTGCAGGAAGAACCCTGCTCGCTGTTCCACTTGGGGTCGATGGATTGGATGCCGAACTTGGAGGGGGTGAAATGGTTTTTGGACGAAGTGTGGCCCTTGGTGCACAAGCAGTTGCCACAGGTGCACCTGTATCTTGCGGGAAGACGTATGCCCGAGGAGTTGATGCAGCTGCAGATGGAGGGAGTGTCGGTAGTGGGGGAGGTGCCGGATGCGATGTATTTCATTGGTTCCAAGCAAATCAACATTGTGCCTTTGCTCAGCGGTAGTGGTATAAGGGTGAAGATAATCGAAGCCATGTCGGCAGGCAAGGCGGTGATTTCCACCACTATTGGAGCCGAAGGAATAGGCTATACCGATGGTAAGAACCTGCTTATTGCAGACACCCCCGAGCAGTTTGTGGAGCAGATACGCCGCTGTGTGGAAAATCCCGACTTCTGCACCGAGGTGGGCAGAAACGCCTACAACCTGATAGTTGAAGAGTATGGCACCGAACAACTGACGCAAAAACTGATAAGGAATTATAATTTAGAATTTTGAGTATAGTTGCTGCTTCCACATATAATGATTAATTATTCAGAAATTATGCATAAAAAACAATTCACAAGGGCTTTGAACAGATTGAGCATTCTCGTCTGCATGTTGGTGTGTATGGCGGGCACAACCCATGCTCAGATTACCATCCCAGGGACAAAGGTGACCTTCAACCTTTCAAACAATTGGAAATATCTGAGCACCACCCAACCGGACAATAAAACCATTGGTTACCTGTATTGTTCGCAAATTCCCAAGGTGAGCGAGGAAGGCGACTCCACATTGCCCTTCCTCAAGATAGTGGTGCGGAAAAACTATACTGGAACAGTGTTCGACTATGCCTTTGAGCGCTACAACAACCAGCCCTACCAGTCGATGGACGACTATGTGAGCGGTCCGGGACTTCCCAAAACAGGAGGCTTGGGCTATGTGGGAGCCTACACCAACACCCGTGACGGCAAAGACTACCAGTTTATGATGGTCTATTTCAAAGAAAAGAACACCATCGTGGAGTTCCGCCTCGAAACCACTCGCGACACCTATTCCGATGCCGAGGCGGAATTTGTGGAGATATTGAATAGTATTTCGTTTTAATAGTGATTGGTGACTTGTGAATAGTGACTGGGAAGGGCAGGAGCCACCAAATTACAAGTCACTAATCACAAGTCTCTGCTCACAATTCACAAATAATATGAGAAAAGTCTTTGTCATCGTTTTCATCTTTATGGGCATACAATATTGTTCTGCCCAGGAGATCGTCAACTATCAGGAGCAATGTGTAGTACTTTTCAAGGAATACGCCAAAGACCCTGACAATATAGCCAATCTGGTAGATTTGTCCGCCTTCTATGCCCTGTCCGACAATCCTCAATACAGTCTCCCGCAGGCCTATAACTACATCTGCAAGGCCGAAACGCTGTTTGTGAAATATCTTGATGACGACGACAAATACAGTGTGGTGAAAAAACTGATGCGCAAGAAAATCACCATCATCACCATCCGTCAGCAAAAAAAGGACATCGAGAACGCCGCAAAGCAATACTTGACAAGCCATGTCTCGACCATGGAAGAACCCGAGATAGCCGCTTTTGCCGATTCGTTCAAGAACCATCCCGACCTTTTGAAGATGCTGAACGAACGTCTGCGCACCCTTGCCTACCAGAACGCCTGCAGGGATAACACAATAGAGGGCTATTATGACTTTTTGGTGAAACACAAAGGAACATCTTTGGCTGATTCGGCAGAGGCTTCTTTGGGCCGTCTTGCCCCGCGCTATTTCTCGATGTTTGAAACCGAAAATGCCGTTGATGTGGCCGCCGAAGCCTATTTGGAAAGCGCACAGATGCAACATGCCGCCATGCGCCAAAAAAGCCGTATCGCCTATGCCGAAGCCTACCGCATCAACACAATGAACGCCTATGCCGCCTACCTGGAACGCTATCCGCAGGGCGACAACTATATCCAGGCCCTCTCGCGTATAGAGGCCCTGAGAACTGCTGATTTCGAAACACTCTCCACTCCTACCGATTATGCCGATTATGCTGAAGCCAACGACGACGAGCCTTTGGCCGACACAGCCTTGGCACGGCTGCGAGCCATGATAACCGACAACCATGACGTCGAAGCAGCTCGCATCTACCTTGCCCGCTTCCCCCTTGACCCAGAACATTCGCAGATATACAAATTGTATTACAGCTGGCACTCCGCCGAAGGCAACTACCAGCCTATTGCCAATTTCGCTGCCGAAAATCCCGAATACCCGTATCGGCTCACCCTTGAGAGCGATTTGAAACGAGGCACCTCTATAGACACATTCATCTTGAACCAACTCTTTGTCGAAGCCAACTATCAAACTATGGCCTCGAATATCTACAAACTCACCGGCAAAAAAATTTCCTTCGTTGCCCTACAACGCATACTTCAGCACCAGATAGCACGCAAAGACTGGGCGGGGGCGAAGAAGCGCCTGCAGGACTTTGAGATATGCTTTGAGAACGAAGCGGCAGAAGAATACAATGAATTGTCCGCACTACTCTCGCAAAAAGAGCCACAAAGCAGCGAACTCATCTTGCCTGCCTCGTCTATTACCCATGTTATCGCACACCCTCGCACAGAAAACATCTACTACACCAGCACCAGTAAAGAAAATCCAGGCATATATTATGCCCGCGAAACCCTTGTCAAAAAACATCGCAGTTGGAAAACGGCGGGCCGAGTGAAAGTGGAAGGAACCTCGGCACCTGTAACGGCCTACAACTTCTTCAATGCAGGCAATAAAGTCCTTTTGGGTATCGACGGCGATATTTGGGTGGCCAACGTGGTCAACGACACTCTTTGGCGTATAGCCGAGCGGCTCCCTTCACCCGTCAACACATCCGCCTACGAAGCCGATGCCTACATGCTTGAAGACGGATCGGGACTGCTGCTGGCCTCCGACCGCAAAGGCGGACTGAATCTCCAACCCTCGGGATGCTACTTCCATGGCGACACAGCCCTTGCTACCGACCTCTACTATATTCCTCGCACCTCCATGGGATGGGGCGAGGCAGTCAACTTGGGATTCGGTGTCAATAGCGCCTACTGCGAACGTAGCCCCATAATGAGCCGTAATATGACCACCCTTTATTTTGTCACAGATGCACATGGCGGCCTCGGATATGGCGATGTTTACCAGGTATCCCGCAGCAACATCGATGACTGGACCCACTGGTCGCGTCCCGTCAACCTGGGCAAAGTCGTCAACGGAGCTTTCGACGAATCATCCATAGCCTTTGCTTCTCGAGAAACAAAACTCCTTGTGACAACCTCCTCGCCGCAAGGGGCACACAACGCATGTTACCGTATTGCCACACAGCACGACACCACTAGCTGTTACCACGAAGTCAAGCTCAACTTGCAGGAACTTGCAGGAACACTGCAGAAAATTGAAGTGGCCGAGACGAGCCGTCAAGAAATTGTCGAAACTTACCAAGGCCGCAGCACCACCTCCATGATCACCCTCCAGTTGTGCAAAGGCAAAAGCTATGTGGTAAATATTGCTGGAGACGGACAATATACCCCCATGCTGGTTATCGATAACCCACAATCACCGCAATACACAGTTCGCAGTTTCACTCTGCCCCAACTGTTAGAGAACAAAGAACCCCTGGAACTCAGAGCTGTGAGGTTCGTCAACAACACTTCGCGCCTCCTCCCCCTTGCCGAAAAGGAACTCTCCAACCTCGCCCAATTTATGCAGAACAACAAAAAAGCACAAGTGGAATTCATCATCCAAGTCAAGGGTTCTGATGATAAGCAGTGCTACAACCTCTCTGTAGAACGGGCCCTGGCCATACGCAACCAAATGGTAGAGTCGGGAGTCGAACCCTCACGAGTGCAAATTTCTCCCTACGGAAACGTCAACTACAAAAATGGCGATAATCCCGCTGAAATAGCAATAGTGATTGGCGAATAGTGATTGGTGAACAGTGAGTAGTGATTTGTGATAGGGAGGGTGGTGGCCCCATAATCATGAGTCGCGCGTCACAAATCATAAAAAAAATTTTGCTATTCTAAAAAAAATTAGTAATTTTGCTTTTTGGAAAAATATAGAAAATAGCCTATGGAACAGCATAAAACCCTTGTATTTGAGGGGCATACGTTGCATTATCGCGACGAGGGCCGTGAACATCCTACGACCTTAGTGCTGCTGCATGGCTATCTGCAGAACCTCGATATTTGGAGTTCCTATATACTCACCTACATGCGTTACATGCATGTTATATCTATTGACCTGCCTGGACATGGCTACAGCGAATGCTTCTCAGAAGTGCACGACATGGACTTTATGGCACGAGCCGTCAAAGCGGTGCTTACAGATGCTCATGTCGAGCAATGCGTAATGGTGGGACATTCCATGGGCGGATATGTGGCCTTGGCATTTGCCGATGCTTATCCCCACAACCTTCGCGGACTGGGTCTGATACATTCCCATGCATTGGCCGATACCGAAGCCGTTATCGAACGCCGCATGGCCACCTGCGAACAAGTTACCCACAACCGTGCAGGATACATAGTTGGCTTTGTGCCGCCCCTCTTCGACAACAGTCGCCGAATCACTATGGCGCAAGAAATAAAAGACCTTCAGGACCAGTGTCTCGAAACCAAAACAGAGAGCGTCATCGCCGCTCAGCGCGGTATGGCTTGCCGACCCTCGCGCATCCACGTCCTCCAAAATCTCGAAGTCCCCGTGTTGTTCATCTATGGCAAAAATGATCCCCGTATACCTCTTGAACTGGGAGTGTCGCAAGCCATGGTGGCACGCCACGCCGAAATACTCCTTTTGGACAATGTGGCTCACATGGCCCACCTCGAAGAACGAGACTATGTAAAACCTCGTTTAAGGCACTTCGTGGAAACCTGCTATTTCTAAAATTGCGAATAGAGTACAGGCTGAATCAGCAAAAACAATTGGACATTGGAACATCAAAAAACTCAAAATATCAGGACTTCATCAACTTTTTTCAAAAAAAATTTTTTTTAATCAAATAATAGTCGTACATTTGTTATCACAAAAAAATATCATTGTTTAATACAAAACATTCAATATCATGAAAGTAAACGAAATTATGACCAACCTGGAGGCCAAACATCCGGGTGAAAATGAGTACTTACAGGCCGTTCGTGAGGTTCTCGAGACCATCGAAGAGGAATACAACAAGCACCCCGAGTACGAGGCTGCTAAGATTGTCGAGCGCATTGTCGAGCCCGATCGTATCTTCAAATTCCGCGTTGTTTGGGTTGACGATAAGGGTCAGACCCAGGTGAACCTCGGCTATCGTGTCCAGTACAATGCCGCTCTCGGTGCATACAAGGGCGGTCTCCGTTTCCACCCCAAGGTGAACGAGTCCATGCTGAAGTTCCTCGGTTTCGAGCAGATTTTCAAGAACAGCCTCACCAACCTGCCTCTCGGCGGTGGTAAGGGTGGTGCCGATTTCGACCCCACTGGAAAGAGCGACGCTGAAATCATGCGCTTCTGCCAAGCCTTCATCACTGAACTTTGGCGCAACATCGGTCCCGACCAGGACAGCCCTGCTGGTGACGTGGGAGTTGGTGGCCGCGAAATTGGCTACATGTACGGTATGTACAAGAAACTCGCCCGCGAGCACAGCACCGGCGCTCTCACTGGTAAGAGCTACGGCTGGGGTGGTTCCCTCATGCGTCCCGAAGCCACCGGTTTCGGCGCTGTCTACTATGTGAAGCACATGGTTGAAGAAAAGGGCGATACCCTCGAAGGCAAGAAGATTGCTCTCTCCGGCTTCGGTAACGTTGCTTGGGGCGCTGCTCAGAAGGCTACCGAATTTGGTGCCAAGGTCGTTGCCATCTCTGGCCCCGACGGCGTTTGCGAACTCCCCGAAGGCATCACCAAGGAGATGATCGACTATATGCTCGATATGCGTGCCTCCAACCGTAACAAGGTTCAGGATATGGCCGACAAATTCCCCGGCAAAGCCAAGTTCACCGCTGATAAGAAGGCTTGGAGTGTCAAGTGCGACATCGCTATGCCCTGTGCTTTCCAGAACGAACTCGCTGAGGAGGATGCAAAGGAACTTCTCGCCAATGGTGTGAAGTATGTTGCCGAGGTTTCCAACATGGGCTGCCAGCCTGGCGCTATTGCCGCTATTCAGGCTGCTAAGGTTCCCTTCGGTCCTGGTAAGGCTGTCAACGCTGGTGGTGTTGCCACTTCCGGCCTCGAAATCTGCCAGAACGCTGGTCACATCAACTGGACCGCTAAGGAAGTTGATGAGAAGCTGAAGAAAATCATGAGCGACATCTATGACCAGTGCGTTACCTACGGTCGTCAGGCCGATGGTTCCATCAACTACGTCAAGGGTGCTAACGTTGCTGGTTTCATGCGCGTTGCCAAGGCTATGATGGCTCAGGGTATCATCTAATTTAGATTTTCATATTGAGTATCTATTGATAAACGCTTCCTTCGGGAAGCGTTTTTTTTGTTATATTGAGAACTCAGGCATGTAAACGGATAAATGACTCAGGCACTCGTCATTTTTAACAAAGAAGGCATCGAGATTTTGGCATATTGTGAAAAAATATCATTATTCAAGATTCTGTGTCCTCGTTGTCCTTTTTCATCCTTGAACGAATAATATGGTGTGGTATAATAATAAGACGGATTGGTAATCAAATAGGAAGAAAACCACTTCGCTTTCTTCCTATTTGCTTTATTTCCAATCATTGAAAATAGTTACCAAATCCTATAACCATTTGCAGATGCCCATGAATTTAGCACAGTTCTACCTGGATAACTACTAAATGTTGTAATGTTTGAAGTAGTACCAGTAGTGCTCAAAGCACCATCTGGATACCAACAATAGCTGCAATTGGCATTGTCAGACAAACCATAAGAATTATTATGATTCATATCTGTGGGAATATATTTCACCAAACAATTAATTATAGTTGAACCTCCAATGCCCAACGATTTTCCAGAATAATAATTAGAACCAGAAATAGAAATTGAACCTTCGTTAATACAATTGGTTATATTACTAGCATTATAACAAATTCCAGCAGCGTAAGTGTTAGATTGTGCATTTGAGCAAGACACATCACCCAAATTTAGACAATTGGAAATTAAACAATCAGGAGTTGTATTAGTACCATTATTTACTAACCCCACAATTCCACCCGAATAAGACCACATGTCTCCATTCGTTCCAGTATTGGCTATGCACGATACTGATCCAAGGTTGTCTGAATTATCAATATTGCCCGATGTTACCCGTCCACATATTCCTCCTACATATGCAGGACTCATTGACGCATAGTATCCTCTTGTATTCAAGGTTACATTGCCTGTATTGGTACAATTAGAAACGGCCGTAGAACTTGGATTCCAAGCAGAACCAGCGATACCGCCTACAAAATTATCTCCTCCAGAATTTGATAGTGTAATATTTCCATTATTTGTACAGTTGGTAGGGCTACCAGAACCGCATATACCTCCCAAATATTGACTCATTCCATAATAAAAATTCACGGATATATTTGCGTTGTTTGTGCAATTTGACACATTCGCAGAACCTGCATACCCAACAATTAATCCATAATAGCAGGCCATTCGGGGATTGGCAGAAGTCAGATTCAGCGAGATTGAACCATCTACTACAATGTTGGTCAGAGAGGCATTTGAATTAAGTGTACCAAATAAACCATAAGCATAGTATGAATCGGTATAGTTAGATGATTGATAAAGTCCAGTCAATGTGATTGTATGATTCTGACCATTGAAATTTCCTCCAAATGGTTTGCTTTCGTATCCTATTGACACAATAGAACCGGCGTTGATATCATTAGTGACAACAAAATATTGACTATTGTAATTTGTTCCACTACTCACTCTTTTAGCGAGTATAGAAAGGTCATTGGCATTTTGAATTAAATAAGGATTCTCATTTGTCCCTTCTCCGATAAAATAATTTTGTGCTGACAATGTGGTATTATTGCTATTCTCAACAATTAAGTTACGAGATAATGTCACTTCGGAAGTCCTGCCAGTATAACAATAATTATTACTCGAGGTATTTGCCCTTACAGAAACGGTTATCTTACTTGCTTGTGAGAATGGTGGGAGCATAATGTAATAATCAGCAGAACCATTTGCAACAATAGTTGTAGGATTTGTGAAAAATTCCAAAGAAACCATCGTGTCTTTAGCATTTGTACTATTGACAGCGAGTGAAGGTTCGGAAAAATTGACAATGGCACTACCACACAGTCGTTCTGAGGAGGAGCTAACGACAATCTCCTTCATGGTAAGGGCTTCTGTTGATAAAGGATTTTTTATGTGAACTTTAATAAGTGAACATAGATTTCTGAATGTAATGCTTCCGTTAATAGAGCGACCTATCATGGGTGAAAGCAATACTTGTTTACCATTTTCATCAACTTGATAAGTTTGAGTGGATGGTAGTGAGATATTGATTGATGATGCATCCGTTAAATCGGTGGTTGATACAAGAGATGCAGGATAAAACCCTGTGTAAGCAGTGCTACCTTGTTGAATACCAGCAACACTAATTGATGCTGTCCCATCATTTATAGACACAATGCCCGTTCCATTATTTATACGAACTTCATCACCTGTTGACCAACTCGCATAATTACTATTATCAACATATACTTTAGAGGAACTAATATAGTCCTCTATTGACAATGACAAAATAGAT
>JAZUIX010000102.1:0-8620 GCA_045642445.1 Bacteroidales bacterium
GGCTCTAGTCTAAAATAATAGTTAATAATTGAGAATTATTTCGTATATTTGCAATAAATTTCAAACCGAATGAGTATGCCAAGTATCGAAGAAATAGTCAATTACTTCAATGACCTACCCAAAAGTGACCAGCAGAATCTCTTGGATTTATTGGCAAGAGAGCTGTGCAAAGGCACTAGTCCGTTCGAAAACGCCATCGAAGAGAAGCAGAATCACAAAGTCACAGTATGTCCTCACTGCGGGAGTCTGCATGTCCAGAAGACAGGTCATGTTCATGGGCGACAAAGGTATCTGTGTATTGACTGCTCAAAAAGTTTCGGTGCCACAACCAATACCCCGATGGCATCCTTAAAGAAACCAGGACTATTTGTTCAGTATATCAAGTTGGTCTTTGAGCGGAAGACATTGAAACAATGCGAAAAGGAGCTTGGAATCTCTCATCAGACAGCCTTCGATTGGCGACATAAGATCCTCTCCGGACTGGTCGAGCGGATGCCGGTAATCATGAAGGGTGTGGTTGAGTGCGACGAGATGGAGTTTCGAGAAAGCAGCAAAGGACGCAGGTCCGGACTTGGTAGAAAACCTCGAAAAAGAGGTACCGACTACAAACGCAACGATGGCCGCCATGGCTCAAATGCCCATCAGGTGATAACGGCAGTGTCCCGCACAGGCGAAACCATTATGGTCCCTGTGGACGGGAAGAAGGTGACCACAAAGCAGATAGAAGATTCCATCGGAGACAAGATTGAAGAGGGTTCTACATTGATTACCGATAAGAACAGCGCGTATCGAAGGTTTGCAAAGGATCATGGACTCAACCTCAAGCAGGTACTTGCAAGCGAACATGTTGACAGACGTGATAGGAGAATCCACATTCAGCATGTTAACGCAGTACACTCTAAGTTTCGGGACTTTGTCAGAAAGCATTATGGAATATCCTCCAAATACCTTGAGAACTATCTTAATTGGTTCTGTTATATGAAGGATTATGACCCAATGTCTGACAAGATTGGTGCATGGCTACAAGACCTAATCAGTTCGGTGCTCCCTAATGAGAATTATCGAAGACTGAAAAAACAACTAGTTATGTAGACTAGAGCCATATATTTGTTAAAATCGCTCGGAACAAAAATCAGGTGTTTTTGACTCGAAGAGGTGAATTTTGAAACACTTTGCACCCCGTTGTGTCGGAGTGGCGAAGGCACTATCCCACCGATTCATCGGTGCCAAACCCCACACTCGCAATGTGGGATGAAGAAAGCCAATGGCTTTTGATAGCGTTCTGCGAAGCAGATTGCGAATAGAGTGGAGCAAAGCGGAGAACAAAAAGATGCATAAATGTATCTGCGTGCAGACAGCACGCTCTACACGTGGCAGACAGGAGCATGGGGAAATATGCAAATATCCAACATCAAAAACGCCAAGAATTATGGATTGATTTCATGATATGGGTCAAAAAAAAGAATATGAATCATGCCATTACGTCCCACCATGAAATAGATTCTCGGATTTCGGATATTTTTTGACCGATCTGCGACATTATGATTGCTCGGGTCTAATGCAAAATGAAAAATCAAAGGATTTGCCTTAGCTATCTTGGGGTCTATCTCATCAAAAATACGTTTAAGATTTCCCGAGATTGATGTACGGTTGAAATGAAGTTTATAATCAGCGTTTTCCTTTATGGCACTGATTGTTTGTTCCGAAAAATCACGCATTCTCTGAAAATACAAATTGGCCTCATTCCCCTCGAAATGTTGGTTGAAGCCATACGAAGTATCGCCCATATCAATCTCATTATACTGCACAGATATACATTGGTTCTGTGAGTCTACCAAATCAGCCACAGTCAGGCTGTCTGTCAGTAAAGCAGGGTATTCAAAATTTTGGGTATCGTCAAAATTCAGGTCAATCATTTCCCTTCTCTGTTCCGGTTGTAACGTTCTCTGTAATAGGCATACATCGTATCGAGCGATATTTCCTTGTCCGAGTAGTCGTAGGGCATCAGACCTTCGCGCATTTCGCTCCAAGGTTTCTCACTATGTGTCAACAGTATCAACTGATTTTGCGTCCTTGACCCATACAGCATAATAACCTGTTCCGACAACTTGACCTCTTCCATAGTCAACCCCATGCGTTCCATCAACATGGATTCCTTCTCACTGGCTGTTTCATTTTCTTGCAAAAAATGTTCAAATCGCAAATGGTCGCACATCCCTGGCACCTTGTCTTTGTAGATTTGATAGATCTCAGGATAGACAGGACCATTCACCCACGCCTGAGGAGCAGTTGGAAACAATTGATTCTCTCTACCGAATGACACCATGTGCCACGCTTGCTCATAATAGAGTATCTTTTGGAGTTTCAGCGGACTAACAGTCAAGCCTTTGGTCAGAATAGACAATCCGACAAAAACCGCATAATCCTTTATATCAACAAGATTCATAATAATGTATCTAATTTAATCAACTACAAAAATACAACATTTCTTTCACATACAAAATTTCCGAATCAATTTATAGGTAATTATTGATAATTCAGGTCTCTCTCAAACGATGTTTTTTGATTTCCTGAAAGGTTTTACAATATCTCAACAATGGTTTGGGTGATGCCGTTGAAAACGAAATCGTCGCCCTCCTTCAGTCCTTTGACGGCCATATAGATGGGGGTCTGGGCGCTGATGGCGAAGAACACTTCTTGCGGAACGCTCTCGGGGCTCTTGTAGGGCACCATGAATTTGCCCACTCCCACACTGAGGAAGAATTTTTGCTTATTGGTGACGACAATGGCCCCATGTTCGGCACTATGGTATGGGGGCTGTTTGAGCAGTTCCTGCAAAGCCCTTATGCTTGCGTTGGCGTTGGACAACTGCTTGGCATACATATCGCGTGCCCGCATCATCTTGGTGCGGTAGCTGTCGTAGCGGTCCACATTGGCACCATATTCGTTGCTCTGCTGCTGGGCCGAGTCCATCTCCTGCTTGGCCGTGGCGGCCACATGTTGCTGCAGTTCTATGCAGGCTTGGATAATCTGAATGCGTCGTTGTTCTTTGGTCATGGCTTTTGAAGGAATAGGGTGGCTCTGTTTAAAGAGCCGCCCTATTACTAATATTACTATGTGATTATTAGATTCTGCCGGGATAAACCTTCAGAGCCTCTTCGAGGCACTTGACGGCGTGTTTGAGGTCGTCGATGCAGAGGCAGTAGGTGATACGGGCCTGATGGCGTCCATCCTCGGGGTTGACATAGAAACCGGTGGCGGGAGCCATCATGACGGTCTCGCCGTTGTAGTTGAAGTCGGTGAGGAGCCATTTGCAGAACTTGTCGCTATCGTCGACGGGGAGGTCGACCACGGTGTAGAAGGCGCCTTTGGGATTGGGGCAGAAGCAGCCGGGGATCTTGTTGATGCCTTCGACGATGACGTTGCGGCGGGCCACATACTCCTTGGCCACGGCGTCGAAATACTCCTGAGGAGTATCAACGGCGGCTTCGCCGAAAATCTGGCCGAAGCTGGGGGGCGAGAGACGGGCCTGTGCCAGGCGCATAGCGATGCTGTAGACCTCTTCGTTGCGGGTGACCATACATCCCACGCGGGCACCACAGGCACTGTAGCGTTTGGAGACGGAGTCGAAGAGGATGACGTTCTTCTCAAGACCTTCTAACTGCATGACGCTGAAGTGTTCGTTGCCATCGTAGCAGAACTCGCGATAGACCTCGTCAGCAAAAAGGAAGAAGTCGTGCTTCTTCACGATTTCGGCAACCTTGAGCAGCTCCTCTTTGGTGTAGAGGTAACCAGTGGGGTTGTTGGGGTTGCAGATCATGATGGCGCGGGTGTGGGGGGTGATGGCCTTTTCGAACTCCTCGATGGGAGGCAGGGCGAAGCCGGACTTGATGTCGCTGGGGATGGTCTTGATGGTGGCGTCGCAGAGCTTGGCGAAGGTGTTATAGTTGGTATAGTAGGGTTCGGGGATGATGATTTCGTCGCCGGGGTTGAGGCAGACGGTGAAGGCGAACTGAAGGGCCTCGCTGCCGCCAGTGGTGACGATAATCTGGTTGGGGTTCACCTCGATGCCGTGGCGGTGGTAGTACTCGCAGAGTTTCTTGCGATAGGACATGTTGCCTGCGCTGTGGCTGTAGGCGAGGACACCGATTTCGGTGTTGGCCAACACTTTGAGGGCACCCTTGGGGGTCTCGATGTCGGGCTGGCCGATGTTGAGGTGGTATACATGGATGCCGCGCTCCTTGGCTGCATCGGAGAAGGGGACGAGTTTGCGGATTGCCGACTGGGGCAGTTCGTTACCTTTTTTGGAAATACTGGGCATAATAGTAAATTAAAAATTAAAAATTGAGAATGGGGAATTAAAAAATGAATTAAGAAAGAAGATTGAGGCGGAGGCCCTACTCTTGATTCTTAATTCTTAATTTTTAAATCTAAATTAGATTGTTGCCATTATTGGACACTTGTGGGGTTGACCACGTTGCCCTTGATTTTCACCACCACACGGGGTTCGTTGACGGCGTTGGAGGTAATGGTGACGGTCTTGGTGAAGCCACCCACATTGTTGGTGTTGTAGCGGACACCGATTTCGCCGGTTTTGCCGGGCATGACAGGCTTCTGGGTCCATTTTGGGGTGGTGCAACCGCAGCTGGCGCGCACGTTGGAGAGGATGAGGGGCTCATCGCCGGTGTTGGTGAAAGTGAAAGTGCAGTTGCCGTCGCCACCCTTCTGGATGGTGCCGTAGTTGTGCTCTCTCTCGGCAAAAACAATTCTGGGACCGTGCTGGTTGTCAACAGGGATTTCTTTTTTTTCTTCCTGAGCGTTTACTGCACCCATCGTCATGGCGGCGAACAGGCAGAACAAAAACAGTTTCTTCATGATAGTGTATTGTTTTTAATGTGTTTTCTTTTTAGTATCGTGTTGTTTCAAAAAATTGCATCTCGCGCCGAAATAAGGCTGGTTCGGAACCTTTTTTCTACAATTCGATGTTCATAGATAACACGGAAAAAAATATTTTATTGTGTGTGATGCAAAAAATATTTTTCATTTTTTTGTTTTTTGAGGGCTGAGAGGCCGGAAAATCCGGAGAAACCGAAATACCCTGAAGATCCGGAAAAGCCAGAAAAGCCGGTCTTTGGGAAGGCTCCAGAGGAACCGGTTTTTGGGGAGGGCGGGGGGCTGTTTGAGGGTGTTGAAAAAAAAGGTTTAAAAAAGTATAAATAAATAAAAAAATTTATGTATCTTTGCAAATTGGTATTTGAAACAAGACCAACAACAATTATTAATCACATAAAACTAATATTATGGCATTTAAAGGACAAATCGTAATCGATACCGAGCACTGCAAGGGCTGCGGCGTATGCCTCGAAGCCTGCCCGATGCACTGCATCGAGTTATCGAAAAATGTAAACGGCAAAGGTTACAACTACACCCATGTCGTAAACGACAACTGCATCGGTTGCGCCAGCTGCGCAATGGTGTGCCCGGACGGCGTCATCTCCGTCTACAAAGTCAAATGTTAAACAAGTAAAAAGTAAAATAAACATGGCAAAAGAACTGAAATTAATGAAGGGCAATGAGGCTATTGCCCGCGCTATGATTGCCAGCGGTACGGACGGCTACTTCGGCTATCCTATCACTCCGCAGTCGGAAGTTATGGAAACTCTGATGTCCGAGAAGCCCTGGGAGACCACCGGCATGGTGGTTCTGCAGGCCGAGTCAGAGCTTGCCTCCATCAACATGGTTTACGGCGGTGCCGCTACCGGTAAGAAAGTCGCCACCTCCTCCTCTTCCCCCGGAATCTCGCTGATGCAGGAAGGTCTGACCTACCTGGCAGGTGCCGAAATTCCCTGCGTCATCATGAACGCCATGCGCGGCGGCCCCGGTTTGGGCACCATCCAGCCCGCACAGAGCGACTATTTCCAGAGCGTGAAGGGCGGCGGCCACGGTGACTACCAGCTTTACACCATCGCCCCCTCGAGCGTGCAGGAAATGTACGACTTCGTGTTCGACGCTTGGGACATCGCCTTCAAATATCGCAACCCCGTCCTGATCCTCACCGATGGTGCCATCGGCCAGTGCATGGAGAAGTGCTACACCCGCGACTATGTTCCTCGTTGGACTGAGGAAGAGCGCCGCGCCAATGCTCCTTGGGCCACTTGGGGCAAACCCGCCAACCGCGGTCACAACATCATCACCTCTCTCGAACTCGAAAGCTCCCGTCAGGAGGTCTTCAACCAGAAACTCCAGGCCAAATACCGCGAGATGGAAGAGCACGAGGTGAAGTTCGAGGCCCTCAACTGCGAGGACGCCGACTACATCTTCGTTGCCTACGGCACCTCCGCCCGTATCGCCATGAAGTCGATGGAACTGGCTCGCGCCAAGGGTCTGAAGGTCGGTCTGCTCCGCCTCATCACCCTGTTCCCCTTCCCCAAGAAGGAAATCGCCCGCCTGGCCAAACAGGTTAAGGGTATGCTCTGTGTCGAGATGAGCGCCGGCCAGATGATCGAGGACGTGAAACTCGCTGCCGAGTGTCAAATTCCTATCGAGCATTACGGCCGCTTCGGTGGTATCATCCCCACTCCCGAAGAAGTTCTCGAAGCAATGGAACAGAAAATTATCAAGTAAATATGTGAATAGTGAATGGTGAAAAGTGAATAGTGGCTACCGCAGGCATCTGTCAATTCACAATTCGCATTTCACAATTCACAAAAAAATAAGAATAATATGGCTAACGATATAGTAAAACCTGAGAACCTGGTTTACACAAAGACCAAAGTGCTGACCGACAACGTTATGCACTACTGCCCCGGCTGCGGCCACGGCACAGCTCACCGCATCATCGCCGAGGTTATCGACGAGATGGGTATCCAAGACAAGACCATCGGCGTTTCCCCCGTGGGATGCTCCGTGATGGCTTACAACTATTTCGATGTCGACTTCCAGGAGGCTGCCCACGGCCGTGCTCCAGCAGTTGCCACCGCTATCAAGCGCCTCAACCCCGACTGCTTCGTCTTCACCTATCAGGGCGACGGCGACCTCGCAGCTATCGGCACCGCTGAGACCGTCCACGCTGCCAACCGCGGCGAGAACATCACCATGGTGTTCATCAACAACGGTATCTACGGCATGACCGGTGGTCAGATGGCCCCCACCACCCTCGTGGGCATGAAGTCCGCCACCACCCCCTACGGCCGTCGCGTCGACCTGAACGGCTATCCCCTGCGCATCACCGAGATGCTCGCCACCCTGCCCGGCACATACTATGTGACCCGCCAGAGCGTCCACACTCCCGCCAACGTGCGCAAGGCCAAAGCCGCCATCCGCAAGGCTTTCGAGAACCAGAAACTTGGCAAAGGCCTCTCCTTCGTCGAGATCGTCAGCAGCTGCAACAGCGGTTGGAAGATGACCCCCGTACAGGCCAACAAGTGGATGGAAGAGAACATGTTCCCCAACTATCCTCTGGGCGACATCAAAGTTGACGGCAAGATTGCCGAAGGCATCACCGCCGACCGTCTCGTGGTCTCCAGCCCCTTAACCGTTGTCAATAAATAATTATGTGAAAAGTGAATTGTGAAAAGTGAACGGACGGGCGCAAGCCGTTATGCGGCAGCCATCCCAGTCACAAATCACCAGTCACAGGTCACAAAAAATAAAACATTACAATCATGACAGAAGAAATTATCATCGCCGGTTTCGGTGGACAGGGTGTCCTCTCCATGGGTAAAATCCTTGCCTACTCTGGCGTTATGGAAGATAAAGAAGTCTGCTGGATGCCCTCCTACGGCCCCGAGCAGCGTGGCGGTACCGCCAACGTGACCGTCATCGTCAGCGACGAGCGCATCTGCTCGCCCATCATCAGCAAATACGACACCGCCATCGTCCTCAACCAGCAGTCGCTCGACAAATTCGAAAAGACTGTGAAGCCCGGCGGCTTGCTGATTTACGACCCCAACGGAATCACCAAAGAACCCACCCGCAAGGACATCAACATCTATAAGATCGCCGCTACCGAGAAGGCTCAGGAAATGGGCATCTCCAAGGTGTTCAACATGGTCGTCCTCGGTGGTTTCTTGAAACTGAAACCCATCGTTGGAAGCGAATTCATCCACAAGGGTCTTGAGAAATCCCTCCCCGAGCGTCACCACAACCTCATTCCCCAGAACGAGGAAGCTATCGAACTCGGCAAGGGCCTCATCGTCCCCGTACAGGTTCTCTAATATATATTAGGAACAATTATAATAAAGGGCCGCTCCTATGGGTCGCGGCCCTTTATTATTATCCTTCTTTGGTACCCCACCATTAAGTAACGATTAAAAAATAACATGGGACAATCTTATCATACAAATGAGGCAGTAGATGGAAAAGTGCCGGAGGCACTATCCCACCGACTTGTCGGTGCTTTAACCCCACACTCACAGTGTGGGGTATACGATGCCAAGTGTATCTGCGTCCCGGGGGGACGCTCCAAAATATGGCAGATAATATAGAGCGTCCCATCGGGACGCGTCCCTCTCTCCACTACATACCCCACACTGCGAGTGTGGGGTTAAAGCACCTGACGGTGTGTATGTCCCGCTGGGACATGCCGCATCACCATGCTATAAGTGACGGTTAAAAAACA
>JAZUIX010000103.1:0-7960 GCA_045642445.1 Bacteroidales bacterium
GGAACAGATTGTTGAGCGGAACGAGGGAGTGTAGCGGGCTACATGACCGAGTGACAAACAGCAAGATGACCAAAAACGGCCAAAATCACAGAAAAGTATATTTTCAAAATATTTCATGTTTACGTTGAATTTATAGAACCCACCTTTAATCATTTACCAATCGAAAGAGGCGTTTTGCATACGGTTGAGGAACATAACGTTCTCCTTGATACTATTGATGATAGTTTTATCAAAGTTGTATTCGTCGGTTTGATGTATGCGCACTTCGATAGGCAAAACATAGATGGGAAGACCCTCCATGGCGGGATCTCCCACCAGTTCGCGCAGACGGGCAGCATCCTTCTCGGTGGTGAGGATAACCTTGCGGTCGCCCTTCAACTGGTCGAAACTCTTGCGAATATGTTTCAAATCGGAAGCGGTGTAGCGATGGTGGTCGGCATATCTCATAGGCTCTATCTGACACTGCGACTGCACATATTGGCACATACTCTCGGGATGCGCTATGCCGGTAAGCAGCAATACACTGTCGAGGGTATTCAGCGGCAACGGATGCCCACCCATCAAGGGCATGGGTTCGCAATAATGGATATAGCTGAAAAACACCTTCTGATAAGGCTGCAACTTGAGGTCTTCGATGATGGTGTGCTTCTCAATAGGATTGAGTTTCTCGGGCGATTTGGTGACGATGATGATATTGGCACGACGACGGGCACTACGGTGTTCGCGCAAATTGCCAAAAGGCATAATCCTGTCCTTGAAGAAAGGATTGTCGTATTCGGTAAGCAGAATATTGACCGTCGGTTTGACATAACGATGCTGATAAGAATCGTCCAAAATTATCACTTGAGGAGGCTCCTTCATCTGCAACAGCCGGTCAATACCTTCCAGCCGTTTTTCACATACAGCCACAGTGACTGCGGGGTGTTTCTGTGCCACCATGGCAGGCTCATCGCCCAGAACATTTGCATCGTGATGACCATCGTCGATTTGGAAGCCGCGACTTTTGCGCTTATATCCACGGCTGAGCAATACGGTGCGGTATTGATCGGCAACCATTTTTAGCAAATACTCCGCATGAGGAGTCTTACCAGCACCTCCGGCACAAATATTGCCCACCCCGATAGTGGTGACCTGCGGGGCAACCTGCTTTTTGATGCCTGAGTTGAAAAGGAAGTTTCGAAAACGTACTCCAATAGAGTACCACATAGTCAGTGGGGAAAAAATCCAAGAAACAGTTTTGCGAAAGGACATATTCTTCTAAATTGATTATTAAGAATCTGTGAATGGTTCTCGATTCACAATCTTTTGCAAAAATACGAAAAAACATTGAATTTAATATTTATTTTTTACTCAATTTGAAAAAATAATCGTATCTTTGCAATTGATAAAAAATTGTAATGATTACAAATTTTTGCTGTAAACAACTGATTTTAGGCATACAATGATAAATATTAGAGAGTATTTGATAAGTAAAGGGGTGCATCCTTCACAACAAAGATTAGCCATCATGGACTATCTGATGAAGCATCGCACACACCCTACAGCCGATGAAATTTTCACCGCCCTCCAGCCTTCTATGCCTACCCTTTCGCGTACCACGGTTTACAACACCCTGAAAGTTTTGGTCGAACACAACGCCATTCTGAACATCAACATCGAGGAGAAGAACGCCCGTTTCGACGGCTGCACCGACAATCATGCCCATTTCCTCTGCGAGCAATGTGGCGCCATCTACGACATCGACCTGCCCGAATCCCCCCTATCCGATAATTCGAGTTTGGCCGATTTCGACATAACAAGTACACAAATATATTTTAAAGGCCTCTGTCCAAAATGCAAAACACACGTCAAATAAACAACGACCTCATCTATGTCGGCGCCAGCGACCGCCGCTTGAACCTCTTTGAGAACATCTACCCCATTCCGCGGGGAGTATCTTACAACAGCTATCTCTTGCTTGACGAAAAAACCACGCTGCTCGACACCACCGATGCCGCCGTGGCACCCCAGTTTTTCAACAACGTGGCCTACGCCCTTCAAGGACGCAAACTTGACTACTTGGTGGTAAACCACATGGAGCCAGACCATTGCAGCCTTATTGAAGACATTGTGATGCGCTACCCTGAGGTAACCATCGTCACCAACGCCAAAGCCGCCAACATGATACGCCAGTTCTTCACTTTCGACCTCGACAGCCGCTTGACCATCGTGGCCGAAGGCGACACCCTCTGCACTGGCCGCCACACCCTCACTTTTGTCATGGCCCCTATGGTGCACTGGCCCGAAGCCATGGTCACTTACGACACCCTCGACAAGGTGTTGTTCTCGGCCGATGCTTTCGGCACTTTCGGAGCCCTCAACGGCAACATCTTTGCCGATGAAATAGATTTCGACCGCGACTGGCTCGACGATGCACGCCGCTACTTTATCAACATTGTTGGCAAATACGGTGTGCCGGTGCAGACCTTGCTCAAAAAAGCCGCCGCCATCGACATCCAAACCATCTGCCCGCTCCATGGTCCCATTTGGAGAAGCAACCTCGGCTACCTGATCGAAAAATACGACCTTTGGAGCCGCTATGAGCCCGAACAACGAGGGGTGGTCATCATCTATGCCAGCATCTACGGCCACACCGCTGCAGCTGCCGAAAAGACAGCCTCGCTCCTGGCCGACCGTGGCATACGCAACATCGCCATGTACGATGCCAGCCAGACACATGTCAGCCAACTGGTGAGCGAATGTTTCCGTTTCAGCCATGTAATACTTGCTGCCGCCACCTACAACGCCGGCATCTTCACCCCAATGGAGAACCTGCTTGCCGACCTCAAAGCCCACAACTGGCAACACCGTCATGTGGCCATCATCGAAAACGGCACTTGGGCCCCCACCTGCGGCAAACAGATGCGTGACATGCTCGCAACAATGAAGGACATCACCGTGCTGGGCGACAACATCACCCTCAAATCGGCCCTCAAGGATTCACAAGCCGACGAACTCAACCACTTGGCTGACATTATAGTCAATCATTTTTAACCAAATAAACACCAACCAACTATGGAAAACATCAACACCAACGCTCTGCGCAACATCGGCTATGGACTTTATGTCCTCACTGCACGTGAAAACGACAAGGACAATGGCTGCATCATCAATGTTTGCCAGCAAGTAACCGACTCGCCCCTACAAATCATGATCGCAGTGAACAAAAAAAATCTCACCCACGACATGATTCTCCGCACGGGCCGTTTCAACATCTCGGTGCTTACCGAAGAAGCCCCCTTCAAAGTGTTCCAACATTTCGGACTGCAAAGCGGTCGCGATGTGAACAAATTTGAAAACTGCGACACCGAAGTGCGCGCCCAAAACGGCATCCGCTATCTTCCCCGTTACATCAACGCCTATTTCAGCGCCGTAATGAAACACTCCGTCGACTTGGGCAGCCACACCATGATCGTTGCCGAAGTAACCGAGGCTGCACACATAAGCGACATTCCCTCGGTTACCTACTCCTACTACCACCAAAACATCAAACCCAAGCCGGCACCCACAACCACAGGCAAAAGCCGCTGGGTGTGCCAGATATGCGGCTATGTGTATGAAGGCGAAAACATGCCCGACGACTTCATCTGCCCGCTATGCAAACACGGCAAAGCCGATTTCGTGAAAATGACCAATTAATATATTTATCAACCTATAACACTCAATATTATGCTAAACAAAAAAGTTACCGATTTACTCAACGAGCAGATAAACAAAGAATTTTACTCTGCCTATCTCTACTTGGATATGAACAACTATTTCCAGGCCCGCGGTCTTGCCGGTTTCGCCAACTGGTACAAAATCCAGGCCCAGGAAGAACGCGACCACGCCATGCTCTTCTACCAGTATCTCCAAAACAACGACTGCCCCGTCACCCTTGATGCCATCGCCAAACCCGACAAAGAGTTCAAGTGCGACATGGATGTCCTCAAAGCAGGTCTCGCCCACGAAGAGTATGTCACCTCGCTCATCAACAATATCTACGCTGCTGCCTACGAAGTGAAAGACTTCCGCACCATGCAGTTCCTCGACTGGTTCATCAAAGAGCAAGGCGAAGAAGAGACCAACGCCCGCGACATGATCACCAAGATGGAACTCTTCGGCAACGACCCCAAGAGCCTCTACATGCTCAACCAGGAACTCGCCACCCGCGTCTACACCGCCCCAAGCCTCGTACTCGACTAATACTTATTATTAACATAATACACAATAAACAATGAAAAAATACATCTGCCCCGTCTGTGGTTACGTCCACGAAGGCGAAACCATGCCCGAGAAATGCCCCGTTTGCGGCAAACCTATGCAGGAAATGAAAGAAGACACCCTCACCTGGGCTGCCGAACACGTTGTCGGAGTGGCCAAAGGTGCCCGTGAAGACATCCTCGACGACCTCCGCGCCAACTTCAACGGTGAATGCACCGAAGTAGGCATGTACCTTGCCATGGCCCGCGTGGCTCACCGCGAGGGTTATCCCGAAATCGGACTCTACTGGGAGAAAGCCGCCTACGAAGAGGCCGAACATGCTGCCAAATTTGCCGAACTCCTCGGCGAAGTCATCACCGACAGCACCGCCCAGAACCTCAAAATGCGCATTGAAGCCGAGAACGGTGCCACCATGGGCAAGACCGACCTGGCTCGTCGTGCCAAAGAACTCGGCCTCGACGCCATTCACGACACCGTCCACGAGATGGCTCGCGACGAAGCCCGCCACGGCAAAGCCTTCGAAGGTCTCTACAAACGCTACTTTGGGAAATAATCCAATATTCCAGCACACAAAAAGGCCGCCTCTTTTGGGCGGTCTTTTTTATATAGAATAGGTCCAAATCTCAGCGGTTGCCTTTGCTTCGATTGTGGGTCTTGCAAAGCATTTGGCAGTTTGAGGGGTCGGTACTTCCACCATGGCTCCAAGCCGTAACGTGGTCGGCCTCCATATCTTTCATGTCCCAAATCTTGGTGCGGTTATTGTCGTGCCCCATAGCACAATAAGGACAGTTGCTCTCCCCATTAGCCTTGGCCTCATCTGTCTGTTTCTTATAGGTGGCTCGCTTGGTGCTCTCTTCAAAAATGCGGATGTCCAATAATTCGGGGTGTTGCTCCCCTCCAAGCAAATATTCATAGATGCCTCGGCGGTTTTTCACATAGGCATCGCCATACAACTCCTGTACCCGATGGTTGAGCCGCTGATGATCATAAGGCTGGCTGTGGAAACGCTCGTACAGGTCACCCCAATCAAGGCCGCACATCTCCTTTTCGGGGCTATCGAAAAGACCGTCCACCCAATCTATCACCGAGTCGAAATAAGTCTTCAACTCATTGATATTATTATCGTAGCGGTGTATTGCCATATAGTTCTCAATATTATCCTCATTCTTAGCCACCCATTGTAGGGCGATGTGGAGAATGTCCTGACGCTTCACGTCGCCTTTGATGTAGGTGCACCATTTCTGAATATTGGCGTTGTGAGAGTTGGAGAAGACCTCTTTGGCACAGCTGACGAAGGAACCCGAATAGACGGCGTTGAGGATTTCTTGCTGTTTCAGTTGGATGCCATAAATGTTGATGGTACGGAACCAATCTTTTATCTCCATTTCTTCGCCTGCACATTCATACACCAACAACTGCTTCTGGTTGATGCGTTCTTGCAGCTCTGGAGGCAAACTTGAGAAATACTGCTCCATGCCGTTCTTGTCTTTGATGGCGAACTTGCCTTTCACGAAGCGTCCAATACTGGTAATACGCTGCTGACCGTCAAGCACCTCCAGTTTGTCGCCGACCTTGTTGAAATAGATGAGGCCGAGAGGATAACCTTTGAGGATGGAGTCGATGACGGCCACGTCGTGCTTGCCGTCGTTATAGATATAGTGGCGCTGGTACTCGGGCTGGATGGTGAGCCTGCCATTCAAGCCATAGAGACCCTTACCCTCCAATTCGTTATAGACGAAACCCTCGCAGATTTGTGCCACGGTGTATTGCTTCAGTTCTGTCTTCATATTTATTGTTTTTTGCGGATTAATATTCGAAAATAGGGACAAATACCACCAATGGATAAGTCTTTCTCATCATTTCCTTTTCGGAACTTTACTAATTCAAATTGCTCAGGACAATATTTGTCAAGCCAAGAGATAGGAACACCCATAGCACCTTCATAATCTGATGGAATAGAGTCACTATATGGGACATCTATTGCATCATAATTGTCATAATGTTGATAACCTATACCCTTAATTTCTCGGTGCTTACTGTACTTGATATTGTCGGATTCGGTCATCAGTGTCATAGGTTGATGTCGTCTTCCATGGTCGAGATTGGAAAACCAACAAGAATTTCCAAGTCGGGTATAATTTCCTTTATATCCTAATCGTTCTGCTTTTTCTTTATCTTTAGGTGCTATTTCTGCACCTTGAGGCACGCCAAATACCATATCATTTCCATTCCCTGTAGCTCCTAACCACAATCTATTTCCCTTGATGAGGGGAAATACCTCTTTATATGTGATGGCATTCATATTCCCTATGATCAGAAACTTTTTCTCTGCTTCCATAATCCAAGCCAAGAACTCGCGGAACAAAGAGAACGGAGGATTGGTGATAATAATGTCAGCTTCGTCTCGCAAAGCCTTCACCTCCTTACTGCGAAAGTCGCCATCACCCTCCAAATATTCCCATTCTAAATCGTCAATGTCTATTTTGCCATTTTGGTTGGTGTCGCGAGTCAAGGTGAAAATTTTGCCACGAATCTTGCTCTTGTCTATGTCGTAGTTGGGATTCTCTGTTTCAAAAAGAGTGGGTTGCCAATCGGTGTTGATGTTTTTGCTCTCAATGGCAAAACTGGTGCTGATAAGCTTCTTCAACCCGAAATTTTCAAAGTTTTGAGCAAAGAACTTGGTGAAATTGCTCCATTCTGGGTCATCACAAGGCAGAAGAATGGTCTTGCCCCGAAACACCTTAGGATTGTATTCAATATAAGCGTTGACCTCTTTTTGAATGTCAGGGTACTGAGTGTAGAACTCATCGTTCTTGGCTGCTTTGGCAGCCTGTAGATTTTTGTTTGGCATAGGGTGATGGCTTATTCTTGCTAAAAGCTATCACTCTTCTGCTCGGGCAATAAAAAAGGTGTGAACCTCTCTATCGCGTTCACGAGGAGCCTGAGAAGAACCCCGCCTACACCCTTAGATAAGCTCACACCAGAGGTGTGAACATTACTTTATAGAGTGTGGTGGGTCAGTCTTCCAGACTTACCGTGAACTTAGCGCATGGCTATCCGATTTTCAAAGAATCAGTTTCTCAGGCTTTTCTTTTGAACGCGAATAATAGCTAATGCTTATGTTATGTGTCTAATTAATTGTTGTTTGTGTCTATAATACTACGTTTTGATTGTTGTTTATCTGTTTGCAAAAATAGTCATTTTTTTTCATTCAGCCAAAGAAAGAGCAAAATTCTTGATACATTTTTCGCAACCATGCCATACTATCTATTTGTATTTATCGTTATACAATATAAAAACCATTAGTTTTTATTGATTTCCACCCAGAACTTGTCAAAAAAACATTGCCATGCTTTGTGCAAGCAAGCTTCCTCTGTGCCCGCTCCTCAGAAACAGTCTCCCCTTTGGCTGCTGCAATCTCATTCGTTTCATTCGTTTCATTCGTTTCGCATGCTGTATTCACCTCAGAACCATTTTGTTACAAGCATTTTTTACACGTTTCGCACTATTCGTTTTGTAGTCGCTTTTTTAGCTATAGATAATTATATACCAATGCGTTACATGGTACGAAACGAATGAAACGAATGAAACGAATGGAATAAACCAGCTTTCACTATGCCGAGGCGAGAAAATGACTGTTGTGAAGCAACAGCAACACATTGTTTGTTATGGGATTGTTCGCTCTCTTATCGGGGTCTTATCGGGGTCTGAACGGGGT
>JAZUIX010000104.1:0-17927 GCA_045642445.1 Bacteroidales bacterium
ACGACGTATCGGTATCCTCTACTACATCGTGCAGCAAAGCGCATACTGCGGCAATGGGTCCCAACCCAATCTCCTTTACGGCAATAATGGCCACCTCCAACGGGTGGAAGATATAGGCTTCGCCCGATTTGCGACGGATGCCGCTATGCATCTTCTTGGCCAACGAGAAAGCGCGGAATATTTCTTCCTCTTCCCGCTCGCTCAATGGATAATTATTTTTGCAGGCCTCTATCAGTTCTTCATATTTGGCCTGTATTGCTTCTTCTTCTTTTTCTTCGTCAATAGTTTTCATAGCTTTTGAAAAAAGTTTAAAGAGTTAAAAGAAATCCTCAACATAACATCTCACATTTCACTATTCACCATTCACATCATAGCGCCAGGAACACGGCTGCCGAAGCCAACACACAAATGGAGAGTCCGAAACCCACCGTGACAAACACCCCTTGGAAATTGGTCATCACACCCAAAGTGCCGCTGGTGATGCAGAATTTGCCGTCATGCTCCACAGCAGCCACACGCACACCTGCCTCCAACGTAGGCCGCAATGGATTGTCGCCCCCGCTCACACCCACACTGCCATAGCAATGCCAGTCAGCCTTGCTCCAAGGTTTCGACAATCTAAGGTCGCCTCCAGCCGACACCCAATACCCTGCCTGTCCTATCATACCGTTCACATGGAACCCCCATACTTCGGGCAGGTAGGCATAATCTATGCCAAAGCCACGGTCTCCTATGCCGGCAAAAAACTTCAACTCGGCAAAATGGACACTAAAAGGGCTGCCGAAATAGTAAATGGGGTTGATATTGGGGGCCTGAACAGGCTCATCCTCATAGTAGGCCGAATCGTAGTAGTAATAGTAAACCGAATCGTCAAAATAGTACTCTGGTACTTCTTTAGCAGCATCACGATAGAAGAGCGAGTCGCTCGGCAACGACTGTTGCATGGGCACAGAATCCACTTGACCATAGCCCACAGCAGCCAGCCACAACAAAAGCGACAATATAAAACATCTCTTCATACCTGTAAGTTTAAGCGTTTCCAATCACGAGTCCTGTGATTTGTGAACTATGATTTTGCACCTTGCTGGCTTCGCCAACTTTGGTGACTGAAACGAATTATCATTAATGTGCCACGAATTATTATAAAAATTAATTTGTGATAATAATTTTAATTCGTTTAGCTTCGCTGACGTTTCTTTGCCTCGGCATAATCAAAGCAAGCTTTGTTTCTGCTCTCGGCTTTTGAAACGCCCAGTCTCAATGCTGCTTTAGCAGCGAGAGCAATAGTTAATTTTCAATTCAGGAAGTTCACTAATCACCCGTCACTAATCACTGTGCAGCCTGTTTTTCGGCCAATGCTTCGCGCACCTTGCCTTCCAACTCATCGCACAACTCGGGATTGTCGCGCAGCAACTGTTTCAAAGCCTCACGGCCCTGCGACAGCTTGGTCTCGCCGTAGCTGAACCACGATCCGCTCTTCTTGATAACATTCAGTTCCACGCCCAAGTCGATAATCTCGCCCAGTTTCGAGATACCCTCGCCAAACATAAGGTCGAACTCGCAAGTGCGGAAAGGAGGAGCCACCTTGTTCTTCACAATCTTCACCTTCACACGGTTGCCGATATTTTGATCACCTTCCTTGATGGCCTGTGTGCGGCGAATATCCACACGCACCGAAGCATAGAACTTGAGGGCATTACCGCCCGTAGTGGTCTCGGGATTGCCGAACATAACACCAATCTTCTCACGCAGCTGGTTGATAAAGATGCAGCAGCAGTTGGTCTTGGCAATCGTAGAGGTCAGTTTGCGCATGGCCTGGCTCATCAGTCGGGCCTGGAGACCCACCTTCGAATCGCCCATCTCGCCGTCAATCTCTGCCTTGGGAGTCAGTGCGGCCACAGAGTCCACCACGATGATGTCGATAGCGCCCGAGCGAATCAGATTGTCGGCAATCTCCAACGCCTGCTCACCATTGTCGGGCTGCGACACCAACAGGTTGTCGATATCCACCCCTAATTTCTTGGCATAAAAACTGTCGAAAGCATGCTCGGCATCAATAAAAGCCGCTATACCGCCAGCCTTCTGGCACTCGGCAATAGCGTGAATGGCCAACGTGGTCTTACCTGACGACTCAGGACCGTAAATCTCAATGATACGACCTTTCGGGAATCCTCCGACACCCAAAGCCACATCCAAACTGATGCTGCCAGTAGGTACCACATCCACTTTTTCCGAAACGCGGTCACCCAACTTCATCACCGAACCCTTGCCATAATTTTTCTCTATCTTGTCCAATGTGGCTTGCAAAATCTTCATTTTTTCTTGCCTCAAAGCCTCAGCGTCTGTCATCTCTTTTGCCATAATTTACAATTATTTACGTTATTATTGAATGTATTTGACTAATTTGCTTACAAGACTACAAATATACTATTTTTTTTACAAAAAAGAACAAATATAAAAAATATTGTGTACCTTTGCATTCGAATTTGCCAAAAACAATACCGCGAAAACGACCCTGTAGCATTCAAAATTTAAAAACATATACTATGGAAATCCTCAGCAACAGAATTCTCAACATGGCCGAGAGCGAGACCCTCGCCATGACCGCCAAAGCCCGCGAACTGAAAGCTCAAGGCAAAGATGTTATCAGCCTCTCCATCGGCGAACCCGACTTCAACACCCCCGACACCGTGAAGGAAGCCGCCAAGAAAGCCATCGACGACAACTTTACCCACTATCCTCCCGTGCCTGGCTATGCCGACCTCAAAGAAGCCATCTGCGAAAAATTCCGCCGCGACAACGGCCTCGAGTTCAAACCCGAGCAAATCGTTGTCTCCACGGGTGCCAAACAGAGCATCTACCAGTTGGTCCAGTGCCTCATCAACCCTGGCGACGAAGTCATCATCCCCACCCCCTTCTGGGTCAGCTATAAGGAAATCGTCCGTGTGGCCGAAGGCAAGTGCGTCTATGTCAAAACCGCCATCGAAAACGACTTCAAAGTAACCCCCGAACAACTCGAAGCCGCCATCACCCCCAAGACCAAACTCATCATGTTCTCCAGCCCCAGCAACCCCACAGGCATGCTCTACACCAAAGACGAGCTCAAAGCCATCGCCGATGTCGTTGCCCGCCACGAGAACCTCTTCGTCATGGCCGACGAAATCTATGAGCACATCAACTTCGTGGGCAAGCACGAAAGCATCGCCCAGTTTGCCGAAATCAAAGACCGCGTCATCACCGTCAATGGTGTCGCCAAAGGTTTCGCCATGACCGGTTGGCGTATCGGTTTCATCGCCGCCCCCACCGTTATCGCCAAAGCCTGCAACAAGCTCCAGGGCCAGGTGACCAGCGCCACATGCTCCATCGCCCAGAAAGCCACCGTCCGCGCCATGCAGATGGACCCCGCCACAAGCGAAGACATCATCAACATGCGCAACATCTTCCGCCAGCGTCGCGACATGGTCTACAAACTCCTCTGCGACATCCCCGGCCTCAAGGTTCGTCTTCCCCAGGGTGCCTTCTACTTCTTCCCCGACTGCAGCTCCTACTACGGCAAGAGCTTCAACGGCAAGAAGATCGAGAACTCCACCGATATGGCCTTCTACCTCCTCAACGAAGCCAACGTAGCCACCGTCATGGGTTCAGCCTTCGGCGATGACGACTGCATCCGCCTTAGCTACGCCACCAGCGAAGACCAGCTCCGCGAAGCCCTCCGCCGCATCAAGGAAGCCCTCGCCAACTTGAAGTAAAACTATTTATCATAAACCGAAAAGGGGGTGCCTTATTTGAGGCACCCCCTTTTTGTCTTACGCCCCAAAAAGAGTAACCACATTGTGCCAAGTGCTTAAAGCCCGTTCTCGCACCTATTCAAATGTGCGATATATTTCCCCAACCATATAAATCTCTACAGATTTCCAACGGTTTAAAGAATTTTGAACTCAAATGAACTTGTTCTTCTCCATCATTTTTTTCATATTTGAAAAATAACATGATACAATCCTATTGTACAAATGAGTCAATGGATAGAAAAGTGCCGAAGGCACTATCCCACCGACTTGTCGGTGCTTTAACCCCACACTCGCAGTGTGGGGTATACGATGCCAAAGTGTATCTGCGTTCCCCGGGGACGCTCCAAAATGTTGCGGACAATATAGAGCGTCCCCTCGGGACGCGATTCTCTCGTCACACATACCCCACACATCGGACTTTCGTCCTGATGTGTGGGGTTAAAGCACCTGTCGGTGAGGATGTCCCTTTGGGACATGCCGCATCACTATGATATAACCCTAAAATGATACAATCCTATCGTACAAATGAGGCAGTTTTGTTTTCATCAAAAACGACAACATCGTTACAACTTATTTTTTAATCGTTACTAAATGAGGAGCAGGCTCAAAACTTTGCCCTCAAGGTGAAGGATCGCACACATTCAGACAAGGCTGTAGTGAACGTTTACGAGGCTGGCGTTGAGGCTATGAGGAATGCTCTTTCACACCGATGGTTTGAAGGAGCAAGCGAAGACTGGCTGGATTTCGTAAGCCTGAACCGCAACAATCTTAGCCGTGAGACATACGACTTTGTGTATGGTCCTGTAGCAAACGATGATATTTTCAGGACATTTATTGCTTACACCAGCGGAATCCTCACCAAAGAGGAAACATTGACCCGACTGAAGGTGAAGAAACTATATAACCAATTGACCTTTGCAAGTGATGAAGCATTAAAATATTTATACTTTTTAACCAGTTATAATCTATGAGTCAGGAGGAGAAGATTTTTAAAGGCACTTTGCAAATGCTGGTACCAATGGTTGTGGCGAAGATGCACGAATACTATGGTGTTGAACCACTGGAAGCGGTGAAGGAACTGTATGCCTCGAGATTATACAGCGACTTAGAACGTGAGACCTCTAAGTTGTTGCACCTGAGCCCATTGGCTTTGGCTGACTTGTGGCATCAAGAGATAACGACAGGTGAAATCACATATCCCGAAGAAGCATGAATATAGCTATAGAATTTTTGATTTGCTGCATCGAAGAATACAAAGCGGTTCACGGCCTTACGGGACGCGAGGTGATGGAACTTTTCAGCCAACATGGAATTGAGGGCTATATTCTGCGACACTACGACGCTCTGCATACCGCTGGGGTGGAATATACTGTTGCCGAAATTGAGGGAATGATGTAAACCCAACCTCGTGGTGCCCTCGTCCTTCGGTCGCTGTAGGGTCGCTACACGGTCGCTACATCGTCGCTATAGTGTCGCTTATACGAGTGACCCATGAGTCACCCAATCGTCACCCACGCCTCACCCTACAGGGGTTCTGCAACGGGAGTTCTGCAGAGACATCGCCATGTCTGTTACTGTGCACATTTGTTGGTTTGAGAAAGAGTGTGTTTACTCGTTAGCGGAATTAATTAGGCTATTTAGACCCCGTAGGGGTCAAATATGGTAGCCAGCCATTCCTATGGCTGGTTTGCGAGTGGATAGGATACCCGCATGCCGTCAGGTATGCGATTATCAGAGTTATAGCCCTGTCGCATACCTGACGGCATGCGGATGATGCAACCTGTAAAAACCAGGCACTACGTACCTGGCTACCCTATCAAATCCCTATGGGATTAATTCCGCCAACACGTTATTTAGGTGGGTTCTATAAATTCAACGTAAACATGAAATATTTTGAAAATATACTTTTCTGTGATTTTGTCCGTTTTTGGTCATCTTGCTGTTTGTCACTCGGTCATGTAGCCCGCTACACTCCCTCGTTCCGCTCAGCAATCTGTTCCAAAACCAACTCAAAATCCCAAGAAATCAATTTATAGAACCCACCTTTATAAAGAGCGTCCACGCGAGACGCGAAGTGTCACAATAAAACAAACCGAGGATGCCTGTTTTACGGCATCCTCGGTTAGCTGTTTTTATGATAATTATCAAAGATTCATGCTCTTTTTGATGGATTCGATTTTGGCATCGAGGGCGTTGTTGGTCTTGTCGAAGCAGTCTTTGCAGCAGAGTTCGCCTTTCACACCAAAATAGAACTTGATTTTAGGCTCGGTGCCGCTGGGACGGACGGTGACTTTGTTGCCCTTGTCGGTGAAGAACTGCAGCACGTTGCTGGTGGGCAGGGTGATGGGCTCTTTCTTGCCGGTGAGGAGGTCGGTGCTCTCGTGGAGCTTGTAGTCCTTGATGCAGACGACTTTTTCGCCGTCGATTTCCTTGGGGGGATTCTCGCGATAGTTTTTCATCATCTGCTGTATTTCCTCGGCTCCGCTCTTGCCTTTGCGCACCACGCTGAGGAGTCCCTCTTTGTAGAAGCCGTACTCTTTGTAGAGGTCCACCAGCACGTCGAAGAAGGTCTTGCCCTGTTCGGCTGCCCAGGCGGCTATCTCGGCTATCATGGAGCAGGCAGCAACGGCGTCTTTGTCGCGCACAAAGTCGCCAATCATATAGCCGTAGCTCTCTTCGCCGCCCATGATGAAGGTTTCGCTCTGCTCCATCTGGCGGATTTTGTCGCCGATGAATTTGAAGCCTGTCAGAACATCATACACCTTCACGCCGGCCTTGCGGGCTATGTCGGCAGGCAATTCGCTGGTGACGATGGTCTTGATGATGTATTCTTTGCCTGTGAGACGGCCTGTCTCTTTCCATTCCTTGATAAGGTAGTAGGCCAGCACGGAGAATGTCTGGTTGCCGTTGAGGAGCATCCACTCGCCGTCGGGGCGTTTCACGGCCACACCCACGCGGTCGGCATCGGGGTCGCTGGCGAAGACGATGTCGGCATCAATCTCCTTGGCCAGATCCACAGCCATCTTCATGGCCGGCTTCTCCTCGGGATTAGGACTGGGGGTTGTGGGGAAGTTGCCGTCGGGGGTAGCCTGTTCCTTGACGATGTTCACGTTGGTGAAGCCCAGTTTTTCGAGCATACGGGGTATCATGGTGATGCCTGTGCCGTGCAGGGGGGTGTAGACAATCTTGAGGTCGTGGTGCTTCTTGATGAGCTCGGGGTGGAGGGAGTTCTTCTCGATGCGGTTGAGGTAGACGCTGTCGACGTTCTCGCCCACAATCTCGATATTCTCCTCGCCGCCGTGCATCTTCACATCTTCGAGGCGCTGGATTTTCAGCACTTCGTCAATCACGTTGGTGTCGTGGGGCGCCACAAGCTGGCAGCCGTCGTCCCAGTAGGCCTTGTAGCCGTTGTACTCCTTGGGGTTGTGGCTGGCGGTAAGCATCACACCTGTCTGGCAGCCGAAATGGCGCACGGCGAAGGAGAGCTCGGGCGTGGGGCGCAAGGCCTCGAAGAGGTAGACGTGGAAGCCGTTGGCGGCAAGCACATGGGCGGTGATTTCGGCAAACTCGCGGCTGTGGTTGCGGCTGTCGTGACTCACAGCGGCTTTGATGGGACTAGCCTCGGGAAAGCACTTTTTGACATAGTTGGCCAAACCCTGGGTGGCCATGGCCACGGTGTAGCGGTTCATGCGGTTGGTGCCCACGCCCATGATGCCACGGAGACCGCCAGTACCAAACTCGAGGTTGCGGTAGAAGCTCTCGTTCAGCTCGTTCTCGTTGTCCATCATGTCGCGGATGGCCTGCTTGGTCTCCTCGTCGTAGGAGCCGTTGAGCCATGTTTCGATATTTTTCTTTGCCGAAGCATCGATGTTCAAGTCGTTGATATTCTTCATAGTGTTCTGATTTTTTCTGGTTTGAAAGCCTTGCGGACAAGGCGGTTATAAAATATTGTTAATTGCGTTCTAAAAAAATGTAACGCGAATATATAAAAAATATTGTGTAGCAATACACCCTATATGAAAAAAAGTGCCAAAAAACACTCCATATCAAAAAAAAGTCGTATTTTTGCACCCTGATTATGGCTAAAATTTTTTATTAACTACTTAAAACATTTTTCATCATGAAGAACATTTTCAAAGTTCTCTCGCTGGTACTCGTATTGACCACCATGTTCACCCTCAGCTCCTGCAAAAAGGAGAATGTTGACTTCATCGTTGGCACATGGGACTTGACTGCCGCCTCTTCTGAAGATGAGTTTACCAACCATTTGTATCAAAATGCTGTCAATAATTCTTTTTTCGAATTCAAAAAGAATGGGACTCTGAAATATGAACTTGATTTAGGGACGATTTCCTCTGAAGGAACAACTCACTATAGTATTAGTGACAACCAGATTATTATCCGCGATGGTGATGCTGACGAAATATTCAGTGGTGTCGCCACCTATAAGCAAATCTCTGACGGAAAATTGGTTTTGAATTACACCGATGACAGTACAGATGAACCCGTCTCTGTGGAAATTACAAGACGATAGTGGAAGAATCAAAACGAATTAATATATTAACAATTTAAATTTCAACATTATGAAAAACATTTTCAAAGTTTTCTCGCTGGTCCTCGTATTGACCACCATGTTCACTTTCACTTCCTGCAAAAAGGATGCCAAAGACCTCATCGTTGGTAAATGGAACCTCACTTCGGCCGAAGCCTCCGACCCCGAAGCCGCTATGGAAATGAAGATGATGCTCAACAAAACCACTTTCGAGTTCACCGAGAACGGCTCTATGACCATTTCCGTCAGCACCGGTATACCTCAGATGGGCGATTTCAAAATCACCGCCAGCTACACCGTTGATGGCGACCAGCTCAACATCATCATGCCCGATATGGAAGATATCGACTTAGGCATGAGCCTGGCTACCATTAAGGAAATCACCAAGAAGAAGATGACCCTGTATAGCACCGACGGCAAGGACGAAATCACCCTTGGTTTCGACAAAATCTGAGAATTGTAAAACAATAATGGAAAAGACCCGTTTAAAAGCGGGTCTTTTCTGTAAATATTAATTTTTGACACCCATTTTTATGAAACACATTTTCAAAGTTTTCTCGCTGGCTCTCTTAGTGGGCGCCATGTTCACTTTCAGTTCCTGCAAAAAAGATAACCAGGAACTCATTATCGGCACTTGGAGCCTCACCGAAGGCACTTCCAATGACCCAGAAATGTCTGCAGTATTGCCAATGATGATTGGCAACATGGCTATGGAGTTCACCGAAGACGGTGTCGTGACCACGGCGATGACTATGCTTGGCCAAACTCAAAACACTACTGGTACCTATACCATTGACGGCGACAAACTTACTATGATTGACGAGGATGGTGAAACAAGCACTGCCACCATCAAGGAACTCACCAAGAAAAAACTGACTTTGAGCACTACTGAAGATTCATTTGACATCACGCTGACTTTCGAAAAAACTACTGAACGCGATGCTGGAATTCATCCGGTCGTTATCTAACTGGAAGCCAGCACTCTGAGTAACCCTGTACGAAGTGCGGGAAAAGAATATGACTTGTACAAAACATTAATAACAACATCATGAAAAACATTTTCAAAGTTTTCTCGCTGGCTCTCTTAGTGGGCGCCATGTTCACCCTCAGCTCCTGCAAAAAAGATAACCAGGATCTCATCATCGGCAAATGGAGCCTCGTCTCGGCCACAACCGACGACGATTTAATGTCTGAACTGTTCCCATTACTAATTGACCACATGACCTACGAGTTCACCGATGACGGCATCCTCACAGTTACCGCATCCACGGGTGATTCTGCAATAGACGAGTTCTTGTGCGGGTCGACCAATTATTCCATTGAGGGCAACAATCTTATTGTTAAGGCTGAGGACGAGGAAGGCAGAACGGATATCAATACCATTACGATTGATGAAATCACCAAGAACAGTCTTACACTTACCGAAGTGATCGAGACTATCGATGGTGTCCCAACCTCAACAGCCACTCAGAAATTCAAAAAAATCTGAAGCAATTCACATCAAAAAAAGCCCGCCGATTTGGCGGGCTTTTTTGTTATCTGCGTCTCACCGCTTGGGATGAAGAGGTATACACATGGCGGTATTCGCCCATGACGATGCGGAAATAGAATATCAGCCCCGCAAAGGGGTGGCTCTCTATCATGGCGCTCAGCAACCCTGCCGAATAGGGGTTGATTTCAAAGTAGGTGTTGGCATTGGCTATGTTGCTCTGCGCTGTGGTGAAGTTGACAAAGGAGACGTAGCCGTCGGTGCTGTCGTGGAAGAAATGCACCGGTGTTTCGGGCTGCCAGCCACGGGCCAGGTCGCACCGCTCGGCGGCCTCCATTGATTGCGTATAGACGTCACTGGAGGGATTGTAAATCTCGGACGAGAGCACCTCGGAGGGTTTCACATCGTGGTAGTCGGTGTGGCCTGTGGCTCGGGCGATGATGCCGTGTATGTCGGTTGTGGTGTAGTTCTTCGACACAATGGAGTCGGTGATATTGACCGAGGCCATAGCGGGCGAGAGATAATCGTAATACGACTGCTTCATAATCTCGGGATAGGCATATTTGAGGCCTATGAGGACGTAGGGGATGCCGATGGGATAGGCAGTATAGTCGTTGGCTATATAATCCTCAATCATCTGGCTTATGCTGTAAGGACCGCCACCGCAATAAGAGTTGGCCAGGTTGAACTCGCCACGGGCGCCTGTCTGCATATATCGGGCCACGGCCAGCGAGGTGTTGCCGCCCTGCGAATAGCCCTCGTTGTAGACCTTGAGGGTGTCGCTCCAAAGGCCTGCATCGGCCAGATAGTGCTTCACCGCCCGCAGCATATCGACAGCATTGCGGGCATTGAGGTCGGACACACAATAAGGGTGCGGAAGTCCCACCGTGGCACCAAAGCCTATGAGGTCGGGCACCACAACCAGAGCGCCCTGGTTGGCAAAGAGGGCCTCAAGATTATAGTCGGCCGAGGGGGCCTCGTTGCGGTGGCATATCGTGTGACGGTTGGCCAAGAGAATATGGTCGGGGCGGACAATGTTGCCCTTGTCGTCGCAGCGGAAATAGAGGCGTCCCGAGAGCCACAACGTGGATCCGTTGGCATCAACGCTCGGATAGCGCATCACGAGGGTGCTATATGGATCGGTACTGTTGAGCAGCACCCCCAACGAGTCGAACTCGTGGCTCCCTGTGGCAAGCATAAACAAGGCGGGGATATTGTCCAGCGCTATGCCCTCGGTGGCCGTGGCCGCAAGGCGGCTCTTGATGCCGGCAATGGTATACTGCTGCTGCGACCCGCTGACAATCTCGTAATACTCCTGTACAGGTTCGGGGATAACGGGATCCTCATCGTCCTTGTGGCATGCCACAAACATCGAACCCAGCAACACCAGCCCCACAAAAGCCCATAAACGTTTTCTAATAATCTTCATATCAAACAACTTCTAAATTTTTTGCAAAGATACATTATTTTTTTGTAATTTTGCAATCCCTAATAAAATAATTTTTATATAGCAAACAATAATAACTTATTATAAATCAAAATAAAAATAATTATGATTAAAAAACTTTTATTTGCAACATTGTTGGGTCTCGCTTTGTGCTGCACCACCAGCTGCACCGAGGAACACATCGACTATTCTATTGAGTGGATACTCACTCCCGACGATTATTCCGGATCGAACTTTGAGGAATACATGAGCGAATGGAGCACCGTGTCAAAGACTTTCTACGAAGCTTTCGACACCGAGTTTGCCACCGTGGGCGACTTCACCCCCGGCATTCATGCCTGCATCATCCACGACGGCAAGGCCAACAAAGTTGAAAAACTGGCCAAAGAACATGCCGAAAATGCGGCCAAGAAGGTCAACGTCTCGGTCAAATACAGCACCTACAAAGCCAAATGCTACGTCCACACCATCGACAAAGAGGATGTGCAAATATGGAGTACCGTCTACGGCAAGTAAAACGAAGAGCCTAAGGCACCGTCTCACCCACTACCCCACGCTTCAAGCACGGGGTTTTTTATGCCTCACCGAACGGCCCCTCCCCCACTTCTCAACCCTCGTTTTGTTGCCCAATATAAAAAAAGTTGCATCCCCCCCTACCGATACAAGATCCTCCCAAATGCTTCAGGACTGACCAAGGTGTGACCAAGGTATGACCTAGGACTAACCTTGGCGTTATACCTAGGTCATACCTAGGTCAGTCCTAGGTCATACCTAGGTCATACCTAGGTCACTTGCTCCGACCTCCGAAGGATCTCCAAACCTTCAATGGGATGAACGAGGTGGAATTTTTTCTTTTTTAGATGCTGTTTCTGAAAAAAGTCGTATATTTGCAAAATCAAATCACGGAATTATCAACCAAAAACAATGCCGATGAAGCACAGCGTATAATGCAGATACGCACATTGTAAGACATATAGAAAAAGCAAAGTAGCTCAACACTGGTTACCCTGAAACTTCGACACTTTCAGTATTTCCCCCAGAGTAAAGCAACAGAGCTCCCGCCGTAAGGCGTGGACTTTACTCGTTGTAATTGGGGGAAATAGGCAGTCGAAGGCCTCAGGTTAACCGATGAAAGCGAAAAGTGCCACGCTTTTTTATGTGCGTAAATTTAGGTTCAAGTGGCACCACGGGAAAGCCGAAAACCGAAAAAAGTAGGCAACATATAAAAAATTACTGAAAAATGAAAAGTAAATTATTTACAGTGAGATTTTTGATCATCTGCTTTATGATAGGATTGTCTGTAACAGCGAAAGGACAATACTACGATAACTACCAGTATCAACTGTATCAAGCGCAACAGCAGCTTCTGTATCAGCAGTATCAGTATCGGCAGATGTTAATCCAGCAGCAATATCAGTTGAATCAGCAAGGGCAACAGTTAATGCAGCAAGCAACGAACCCATCCACTCCGAACTATAATATTGACTGGGACGCTTGGTTTGAAAACTACTCAGAAACAAACCAATCTAACAGTGGACAATATCAATCAACCGATTACAATTCAAATTCGGCAAACCAAGGACAGTATCAAAATTCAAATTCTTCAAGGTCTGAGTACGTTTTTAAGCGTAATGTTCAAGCATGTAAAATTACAGAAATAGATAATAGAGAGTCATCAAGAAGTATGGTGACATTGCCTGTATATTCAAAAGGTGGTAGAGAGTACGTTCTTGTGGGAGGCGTATATAATCTACCTTCCACTAGTAACGGATCAACAGGGTATAGCTATTTTACAATTGTTTCGCGTTCCTATGGCTGTAAAGATTGGTATTATTTTAATTTGTAATTTTGCTATTCTTGTGTTTTTGCGACACAAATGTAAAGAGACATCCGCATAGCAATCGATAGATAAAGCACATAGTACGATTTATTCTTAATCAGTAAAACTTGACATCTTGCAAGGACCAGTCGTTGCATGTTGATTCGGCCTATGTGGAACAAAGAGTCATGCTGGCGAAGTAAGAAATGTCCGATGAAAGCGAAAAGTGCCACGCTTTTTTATGTGCGTAAATTTAGGTTCAAGTGGCACCACGGGAACGCCGAAAACCGAAAAAAGTAGGCAACATCTAAAAATTACTGAAAAATGAAAAGAAAATTATTTGTTATTGTCGTAATGCTCTTGGCTTGTGGAACATTGTTTGCCCAATCAATTATTTCCGTACACCTTGGAGGTGCATTTCCTATGGGTGGGTTTGGTGAATCCGACATGGACAGAGGTAAATGCACGCTGCTCAACATGGTTTCCGATTATGGCGGAGCTGGTGTGGGTTTTGATTTGGGCGCGAAAGCAAGAGTCCCCGTTGTTCCGGTGCAAGGATTGGGTATTGTTTTTAGTGCCGATTTTATGTTGAATGGCATGAACGACGATGTGAAGGATTATTTTGAAGATTTGCGTGATTACAACGAGGATACATACGGCTCTTGCGACATCACGAATCCCAAGTACATCAACATTCCCATCTTGGCGGGTGTCAACTATGAGTATGCTGTTTCGCCTACGCTCAAACTCTATGGCGAAGCCTCGTTGGGTATAAACTTCAGGCAGATTACGAACTATACTGTGGTCATAGAGGATTCCTACGGGACAGAGCTGACGGATGAATATTCATACGATGTGGCCACCACGTTCGCTTTTCAGACAGGTGTGGGGTTTATTGTCAATGAAAAATTCAGCATCGGTCTCCACTATTATGGCTTGGGAGCGGACAAAGTGACGGGCAAATTGGATGAAACCTTGGATTACACTTACGGCAGTCCTGACCACGACTCTGCCAATTTCAAGTCCAAAGATGTTGCCCCGTCGATTCTGTTAGTTCAATTAGGCATTCATTTTTAAAATAGATCATCATGAAAAAAGTACTTTACATTTTTGCAGCCGTAGCGTTGCTTTTAGGGGTGACCTCTTGCCAGAAAGACAAGGATGAGGACCCTGAGGAAAACATCACCACCCAGGCAGCAGGTGTCTATAATCCAGAAATGAGAATCAGCAAGATATATTACCGACATAATAACGATGCGAAAAAATTAGCTGAGACTTGGACCTGGAAAAACAATAGGTTGATAGAAGTACAAGAATGGACTACTCATTATACTTTTTCGTATCAAAGCAATAGACTTTCCAAAATTGATGTGGATCATCAAAATGGTGCTAATCATAGTTATTACTCTTATATTTATTATTACAAAGGTGCTAATCTCGCTAAAATAGTAGATACTAGTGCATCCGAAGTAAATACTTATGAGTACGATTATAAGAATGGTAAAATTTGTTCAAAGGTTGAAACTTCAACATTTTCAGCATCTTATAAATCCACATACAATTATACTTGGAGTGGGGACAATCTTTCTGCCTGTAAATACAACTTTCACACCCCCGCAACTGATAAAACCACTAATTATGTTTATTCTTATGATAGTAAGAAGAATCCATATTATGGTGGCTATATGTTGCTATTTGATGACATGGCTTGTTTATCCAAAAACAATCTGACAAAAGTGTACAGTGACGGAAAACTAGAAGCCGAATATTCATACGAGTACAATAGCAAGGGGTATCCTGTCAAAAAAATTCATACTGTTTATAATAGCGATGGTACTATCGCTGCTACGCATACTTATTATTACGAATATTTGGAAGATTAACGCATCTTCAAATTGTTGTGGCGGTTTTGCAAACCGCCACAACTTACCTTTAGTTCTTTCATTATAAACCAACTAATATAGATGATATGTTGAATGATTTTGTTTCTTGTGGCAAAAAATTGGGTGTCCTTTTTGCTGTTTTATTTGCCGTCATGCCTAATATCCTTTTTGCTCATGATTTCAGTGCCGTAGCCCCCTCCGGCCAAACCCTCTATTACAACATCAGCGGCAACAACGTTACTGTAACTTATCCTGGTTCGTCTTCCTACAATCATTGGTCGGATTATACAGAGCCCACGGGATTTTTGACCATCCCTCCCTCGGTAACCTACAGTGGTCGAACTTATTCCGTCACCGCCATCGGCGAAGATGCTTTCTCTTCTTGTGACGGCATCACTTCGCTCACAATTCCCAATTCCGTTACCTCCATCGGTAGTACTGCTTTCCATGGTTGCAGCGGCCTCACATCCCTCACCATCGGCACTTCCGTCACATACATAGGAAGACATGCTTTCTTTGATTGCAGAGGTCTCACTTCCCTCACCATACCCACTTCCGTCACCACCATCGACGGTTATGCATTCCGCTATTGCACCAGCCTCACCTCCGTCACCATCCCCAACTCCGTCACCTCCATCGGGGAAGGTGCTTTCTCTTTTTGCAGCGGCCTCACTTCCGTCACCATTGGCACATCCGTCACCTCCATCGGCGATGGTGCTTTCAATTCTTGCAGCGGCCTCACTTCCGTCATTTTTAATGCTACAAATTGCACAACAATGGGAAGTTCTAGATATCCAGCCTTTGGTGTCTGTCCCAACCTATCGTCGCTAACCATAGGAAATAACGTCCGAAACATACCATCCTATGCTTTCTATGGTTGCAGTAGCCTCACTTCTCTCACCATCGGCACTTCCGTCACCTCCATCGGGGATTATGCTTTCTATGGTTGCAGTGGCATCAATTCTGTTACCATTCCCTATTCTGTCACCTCCATCGGCAATCGTGCTTTCCATAGTTGCAGCGGCATCTCTTCTCTCACTATAGGCAATTCCGTCACATCTATTGGGGATGCTGCTTTCGCTTCTTGCAGCGGCCTCACTTCCGTTACTTTTAACGCTACAAATTGCACAACAATGGGAAATTCCTATTTAGTCTTTGGTAACTGCCCCAACCTTTCGTCGCTAACCATTGGAAATACCGTCCGAACCATACCATCCTATGCTTTCCAGAATTGCAGCGGTATTACTTCTGTCACCATCCCCAATTCCGTCACCTCCATTGGCGATTATGCATTCTATGGTTGCAGCAGCCTCAATTCCGTTACCATTCCCTATTCTGTCACCTCCATCGGCGATGGTGCTTTCATTTCTTGCAGCGGCCTCACTTCCGTTACTTTTAACGCTACAAATTGCACAACAATGGGAAATTCCTATATAGTCTTTGGTAACTGCCCCAACCTTTCGTCGCTAACCATAGGAAATAGCGTCCGAAACATACCATCCTATGCTTTCCAGAATTGCAGCGGCATTATTTCCGTCACCATCCCCAATTCCGTCACATCCATCGGCAGTTCTGCTTTTTATGATTGCAGCGGCATTACTTCTCTCACCATCGGCACTTCTGTCACCTCTATCGGTGATAATGCTTTCGCTAATTGCAGCGGCATCACATCCCTCACTATCCCCAATTCCGTCACTTCCATCGGCGATTATGCTTTTTATGATTGCACTGGCATCACCTCTATAACTTCTAAAGCAAATCCAGCCCCACAATTAGAAACAGATGCATTTACGGGCGTTTCTTCTAATATACCTGTCAATATTCCATGTAGCAGCAGTATGTCATACAATTCCCGTTGGCCATACTTCTCCAATTTTGTTGAGGAATTTGGATATACTTTTAGTGCCACTACGTCAGATAGCACAAAAGGAACTGTCCGGATTTTGACAGCACCCACATGCTCTAACCCCGTGGCTGAAATTTATGCCTCCGCTAACAATGGTTTCCAATTTGACCATTGGAGTGACAATATTACAACCAATCCCCGAAACGTGGAAGTAAATAGAAACACCTCATTGAGCGCATATTTCACAGCTGTGCTACACGACACAATCTTTATACCCTATCCTGTGCATGACACGATTTTTTTCCCTTACCTTGTGCACGACACAATCTTTGTTCCTTACCCCATTCATGACACCACGTTTGTAACCGTCTTTGACACCACGTTTGTGCCTGTTTTTGATACTACATTTGTGACCGTTATTGACACCACATTTGTACCTGCTTTTGATACTACATTTGTACCTGTTTTTGACACCACATTTGTAGCAGTCTTTGATACCACAGTTATACCTGTCTTTGACACTACGTTTGTACCTGTCTTTGATACGACATATGTAACCGTCTTTGATACCACGTTTGTGACCATATTTGACACCACATTTGTGCCTGTTTTTGACACCACGTTTGTACCTGTCTTTGACACCACGTTTGTGACCATCTTAGACACTACGTTTATAACTGTCTTTGATACAGTTACTACTATTTCGGATGAGTTGTATCACAATCTATATGTTATATCAAATGATCCAACAAAAGGAGTGGTAGCAGGATCTGGAAGGTTTCCCGAAAATACTCAAGTTGAAATTTCGGCTATTCCCATTTCTCCATATCGTTTCCAACAATGGAACGACGGTAATACTGATAATCCTCGTGTTGTTACTGTTTCCGATGAAGATGTTTTTTTCATCGCATCATTTAGTGAAACAGATGTTTCAGTTAGTCTTCCCAATAATCCTCCTGTTTCAATAACAGTTCATGGAAATAAAATTGTTTTACAGAATGCAGAAAATCAAGTTATCCGTATCTTTGATAGTCTGGGAAGGCTTATTTTGAATGAAGATAATTATGACTCTGTCAAATCTTATGAAATGGCTTTTATGGGTG
>JAZUIX010000105.1:0-34395 GCA_045642445.1 Bacteroidales bacterium
AACTGTAAGACTGTAAGACTGTAAGATTTGTTGGTTTTGATTTCTCCTAAAGGCAAACGATATGCGGATGTGAAATCCTTATAACAAGCAGGTGCGGATGTAAATCCGCACCAACAAGGGCTTCGTAACCTTGTTGAGATAAGATTCCCACACCCGTTAGAATACAATCGTGTTAGGCGAACCAAAACAGACGGCCTTGGTCGTTAAAGCCAAGACCGCCTTTATTATTCAAACAACCTACCTTGGATGGTCATTCGTGAAACAGCATTTCTTTGGCAAATATCAGTAATTGTTGCGCCATTACCACTCAACAAATAAAAATTGGTCTCGCTCAACAAAATATATTCCCACTCCTTATCGTCGCGTTCCTTCTCTGGCAGTTCGTTTATCTTGCGACACCATTCCACGGCTGCCAATTGTTTCTGTCTCACATTGCGGTCGTCCACCTTGTCATCCCCCTTGGTCTCGATCATATAGATTTTATCGGCTGTCGATACCAAAAAATCGGGATGATATGTGGCCAGCAAACCATCGGTACGCACATAAAATATAGAGGCAAACCTATGCTGGCTTTCGTTTATCTTAATAAAACTTTTCACCTCTGCGTCAGCATCCAAGAATTCCAAGAAAGCCTTTTCAAAACCTCCTCGGTTCGAGGGATAGCCCGTCCTCTCATAGATTGTTTTGCTCAACTCCAATGAAAAAGACTCTCGCATCCGCAAGGTGGCAACCTTTGAGAAGGGCAATTTATCCACAACGGCTTCTGATGTGGCCACACTATTCTGCATATTGTAGATGGCCTTGGCCACCTCTTTAACAATATGCTGGCTCACCACACCATTTTGTGCCAACAATATCTTCCAGTCGTTGTTGGCAAATGGGTCGAATGGTTGATCAAACAGATTCGTGCGGATATAAGTGTCTATTGCCCTCGTCACCTCGGCGCCATTAATCTGAAGCATCGGATAATCCTTATTGCGTTCCATTCGGTGGGTCACAATCCCCAACAACTTTTGCAGATACTCGTTGTACGCAGTTGCCGTGAAGAGGTCTGCCGTGACGTTGTATTTGCCAAACTTCGTGTCTACCAGCACAGCTCGTGAAATAAACGTCTCGCCATCAGAAACCAGAAATCGACGTAATTGTTCCAAGGTATACGCCACAAACGGCTGCATTCCCGCAATATCGATTTGTGATGGCTCTATCTCTTCCTCCGCATCGCGGATAATATTCAGCCAATGCAAATCGTATTGCTCATAATCTGCTTTCAAGCCTACCGATATTATATCACCCGTCACGTTGCTCTCGTCGGTCAATTCCTGCTCGTCTATGGCTGCCAAACCGTCACGGAGCAATTCGTCGTAAAAACGCTCAAAGGCGGGATGCTCCACAATGGAAAGCATATCGAGGTATGACTTGGGGGCTTTCTTGTCTATCAGCACATTGCGGCGATTTTCTTCTTTTTCCTCTCGGTATTCTGGCTCTCGCCACATCAGGCGCAAGCCTCGACCAATAATCTGTTCCAGCAATATCGGGGCTTCTGACGACCTCAACGGCACTATCACGCAAATATTGTTCACATCAAAGCCCTCACGCAACATCATCACAGAAACTATCACTCTCGGCTGTGCATAGTTGTCCACATTGAACAGTCTCTCCCTCACTTTCTGCCATTCGTTTTCGCTCACAATCCCTTTGGCATTACTGTCCACTCGCAGCACATCCTCGTCAGCCAGTCCTTCTTCCTTCAAAAACAATTCCACGAAAGGAGTCACAGCTGTATCCTCGCACACCACAAGCATCTTAGGGTGCTTTCGCTTGTCCACTTTTAGGAAACCATCTTCCAATATCTTCAGTTTCTGCAATCCTGCACGCAACATCAGTCGTTGTCCGTCGCTCAGATTCAAAACCTTTCTCCCGTCTCGCACAGCCTTATAATCCAATGTGGTATCTGTCAAGGCCTGTCGTTTGTCCAACAACAAGGTTTTCACCAATCCCTTTTTCATGGCTGTTTTCAAGTCAAAATCAACCACGATGTGCGGGAAATAGACTTTGGTGGCATTTCTTCCAGTTCCCTTTGTGGTGTAGGGTGTGGCCGAGAAATCCAACTGACAGAAACGGCCCTCTTTGGTTTCAGCTATATAGTCCAATCCTTTCTGCCATTGCACCTCGTCGTCGTGGGTTTCGTGTATATGGTGCGCTTCATCATTAATGACCATCAGGTCGGGCAGTTCGTGCAGATATTCCATCTCGGTGCCTCGCAGAAATTGACGATCCAGCGTGTCCAACATGTTGCCCGCCGTCAGTCCTGGACGCAGCGGAAGCAATTCGTCTATCAGATTTGGCTCAGCCTCGTCGTCCTCCTCGTCGTTACGCAGAAACAGATGCCAGTTGGTCAGGGCTATCAAACCTTCGCCCGTGGTTTTGCGACCTATTCCCTGATCCTTGCTAACCGTGTTGTTCTGTATGAAGGCAAACACCTCGTCGCGATAGGCAGGAGGAATAAACAGGTCTTTGTTGCGATAAAAATCATTGGTGAAGATGTCGCGTTCCCCTTTTCCCGATTGCAGCCTTCCCATAAAGGCATCCTGTAGACGGTCGTACACAATCAGGCCTGGGGCCACGATCAGAAACCGTTGCGTGAATCTTCCCGACTTCACCTCCCCTTCGTGGCGGGCGTTGAGCATCTGCCACAGCAGCAATGCATGTATCACCCACGTCTTGCCTGTTCCCGTAGCCATCTTTACGGCATACTTGGGCATCTGGTATTTTTCCTCCTTCAGGGTGGCTATATCTATTTGGGGCATTTCTGTAGGCAACACCTGTTCATACATGCCCATTACCGACTTGCACCCCATCACCTCGTGCATATATATCACATTCAATATGGCTTGGCGTTGTCCCTCGTGGAAATTCATCGTGCGTTCCTCGGTGTAGGGTTCGCAAAACCAATATTTCAACAGGTCTTGTGTCACGGGGCTCACACGCTCCATCATGCTGCCATCGGCCCAGGCATCGTTTACGATGTCCGTTATACTATGTGCCAACTGTAGTTCCATAATCGCCTCCTTACTTTAATGTTTCTATTACCACGCTCTCAAAACCGAAAACATCCACAGCCTTCACACATACCGTGCGACCCTCAGCCTTGTGGGGTACCGTAAGGCTGGCACTATACACGCAATGGTACTCGTCGTGGTCGTTGTCCGTATTCTCCCTGTAGTCCTGCCAACAGCTGCGGAAGGTCACGCCGTCGTAGTCGGGATCTATGCTCCAATATTCAATTAAAGCCAGCGGGTCTTGCTCTATCACCTCCTGCACCTTGGCCTTGTCTTTCTCGTCTAAGGGTATGTTGTCGGGCGAAAGCAGCACATAGTTGCCCAAATTGATGGTCAGCAGGTCTTCCTGCTTGTTCAACGGATGCAATACCGTGGGGCGCAAGGTGAGGTACTGCAACGAGCTGAACCGGATGGCTCCTTCGCGGGCAAGTTTGCCAAGTCCCTGTTTCTTTATTTTATCCAACAGGTCGGGCGGTATTACCAGCACCTCCACGCTGTCCTTATAGGTCTGCAAGGCCTGCGAGATGTCGAAAGCAAAGTTCCAACCCAATATCACCACTTTCTTCCAGCCTCCGCCCATGAGGCTCTGTGCTGCCTCGGCGGCACGTTTCACGGTGGCCTGACCTGTCAGTTTGTTCGGGCTGTCCACATACACCAGTTTGCGTTCATCCTTGATATACCCCCAATTTCTGTCGGCCAATTGGTCTTCGGTGAAAGGCAGGGCGCCAAACAGTTGCATCACCACTTGGCTCAAATCGCCGATACGACGGAAAAGGCGTGTACCGCTCATCATCTCCTTCTGATAGTCGCCAATAACTTGATAATAAAAAGGTTTCACATCTTGGTCGATAAAGCGTTTGCGCATCACCAAAGTGGCAGGTTTACCAATGTCGGTAGTAATCCAACGCCTCCCAAGCCGTTCTGCCACAGCGGCAGTCGTGCCACTACCTCCGAAAAAGTCACAAACCAAGTCGCCTTCATTGGATGAGGCTTTGATGATACGTTCAAGAAGTGCCTCGGGCTTTTGGGTGGCGTAACCTATTCGTTCTTTGGCCATTGAATTGAGTGTTCTCCACTCATTTCCTTTATAATAAGTCCATACATCGTCTTCGGTTTGTCCTTCATCAGCATAAACTATTTTTCCTGTATCACCACGAACCATGTATCTTCTTCCTGCTTCATCAATTTCACTATATCTCTCAATGTTTTTGGGATTAATTTTTATGGGATTAAAGATATAGTTGGACGACTTGGAATAACGCAATATGTTATCATGTTTTCGTTTAAAGTCATTTCGTGGAGCTGTCCCTATATCATAATGCCATATAATTTCATTACGCAAATTCTCTTTCCCCCATACCTCATCCATCAACAACTTCACATAGTGTCCTACATGCCAGTCAATATGCACATAGATACTACCTTTATCGGAGAGTAGTTCTCGCATCAGCACAAGGCGAGGATAGAGCATCTTCAGATAGCTCACGGTGCCGTCCTTCCATGTGTCGGCGTAGGCAAACTGCTCAATCACGGTGGGTTTCTGCTGCACATCATGGCCAGGCAGATTTATCTTGGTGCGGTAATCTGCCTTGCTGTCGAAAGGCGGGTCGATGTATATCAAATCCACCTCGCCTCGGAGCGAAGGCAAACCTGAAGCCTCATCACCAGCCAACAAAGCCTGCATGGCTAATAGGTTGTCGCCATAGATAAGGCGGTTGTGCCACTCATCGGGCATCAATACGTTGTTTTTGAACCGCATCAAATTGCTGTCCTTAGCGGGCAGCACATACTCGGTTGTCTGCAACCCCACGCGGGTGTTGCTGCTGAGGCGTTCCATAATCTGCTCCGCCTCACGCTTGCCCTCGCTCACGATGCGGGGCAGCTCTTCAATTAATGATTTAGGCATAGCGCTACATTTTTTTATAGCGCCATACTCTTCATCCCTTCATAAAGAAAACTCCCTAATGCTGAACGTGGGCAAACTTGCCAAAGTTGCAGCCGTAGGAAGCTGGTAGGGAACAAGTAATACCCACGCTCAAAGCGGAGGCATTTGGTACTTGTCTCTCCCATTTTTGAAATTTCCTACGTTTCAACTTTTGAAGAACAAATAGCAAACGCTATATCATTATATATGTCAATAAATTATATCTCTATTTCAATTCAATAATTAGTTCAACAATTTGTTTATTATTGTGCAAAGGTACGAATATTTTTTCATACGGCAATCATTTTTTTATTATTTCTCAATCCTTCAAGTTATCCGTGTGATATTTTCCATATTGCGGACATTGTGTTTCGTTGACCAAACGGGCTTGTAACGGCCGCAAAGCGGAGTCTTAACGGGGTAAACTCCGATAAAACCCCGTTTAGACCCCGTTAAGCCCCCGATAAGAGAACGAAGAATCACCTGACAAATAGCAGCATGCCAGACGTGATTAGATGGGAAAGTGCCATTTGTGCCATTCGTCTCATTCGCATTTCATTCGTTTCGCATGCTGTATCTATCACAGAATCAACTTGTTTTAAGCGTTTTCCGCATCTTCTTTTTATATTCGTTTTTGTGCCGTAGATGATTTTATATCAATGCGTTACATGGTGCCAAACGAATGAAACGAATGGGGGTTAGTGGTTTGATGTGTGTGGTTGGTTAGCTTATGATGTTCTTTTTCTTTGCGTACCATCGTAATACGGGGATGGCACATTTGGGGCAGCATCTTACGAGCGTATCAAGCATTTTGATGGCTCCTTTGAAGTAGCGGCAATCTCGGTAGTCGGGTACCTGTTCAAGGCATTGCTTTCGTATGGAGGTGATGGTGGAGGGGAGGGGTTGCAGCGAATTGGTGACATAATTGATGACCGATGAAAGGTAGCCTTTCTTGATATACATGAAGTCAAGTTCGTCTTTGTACTGCTCGTAGACGTTGTGGTCTTTGCTGTATTGTAGCAGTTTGTTGAAGACATTTACTCGCTTTTGGTATTTGTTGCTGTCTTTGGTTGTGCATACCGAACCAGGGCGTATGAGGTAATGGTAGAAGGGCTTGTCGACGTATGCCACACTACGTGCCACCATCCATGCGGAGGAGACGAAGAAGCTGTCGTCGGCAGCACGATCTTCGGGGAAGTGGATGTCGTTTTCGACCACCATGCTTCTGCGGAATAGGAACGAGGCGAAGAGCGAGACGTAATGCGTAAGTATGAAGCTCCGTTTCTCGTGAGTTAGCTCGCCGGGTTCCACGTGCGGGTTCTGCATGATGTCGCCCTTGGTGCCGTCCATGAAGTATTTCTGCATTTGGCAGCAGCAGAGGTCGCTGTCGAGGCGTTTGGCTTCGGCGTACAGTTCTTCGAACATGTGGGCGTCGATGGTGTCGTCGCTGTCGACAAAGGCGATATATTCGCCTTGTGCAAAAGGTATGGCATAATTGCGTGCCATGCCCGCACCCAGATTTTTATCGGGTCGAAGAAAATGGAACTGCTCTTTGCGAGGCGAATTCTCAATCACCTTTTGAGCGAGTTCGATGCTGTTGTCGGGGCCGTGGTCATCGACGAAGAGAAACTCCATTTCGTCCAAAGTTTGAGACAGGAGTGAGCGTGTGCAATCTTCAATAAATTCGGCCACGCCATATACGGGTAATATTACGGATACTTTAATCATGTTTGTGAAATGTGGTTTTTTTGTGAATTGTGAATTGTGAAATGTGAATTGGTGGCTCCGCCTTCCCAGTCACTATTCACTAATCACCATTCACTAGTTTGACTAATTCGAATGCGTCGTTGATGTTGTCTTCGAGTGAGCAGTATTTCCATGCACCATAGCGTCCAATGGAGTAGATGTCGTTTTTGGCCAATAGCGCCATTTTCTCTTTTTTGTCGGTTTCGGAGCGTTGGTTGATATGAACGTAAGCAGGATCCATCAACACGGTGTTGTGCGATATTAATTTTTGGTCGGTAACTATGCCGCATTGCTGCAAATCATGGAGGGTTCGTTCAAGGAGCTCGTCTTCATTGGGTATGGCATCGTCGTGATTGAAGCCAATTTCAACATATAGCGACATCCTGTCTTGACCCAGAATGTTGTCGTAAAAACCTACGCGATAAAAAATCAGATCGGGGTTCGGAAAATAGATCCAGTTGTTTTGAATCTCAGGTCCTTTTTTGTCAAAACCGAGATTGAACACCAGCACCTTGTTGCTGCTGTAAACCGAAGGGTCGTAAGCGATATGGCAGAAGTCGAGCAGCTTTGGAAGGGGAGTGCTCGAGATAAGATGGTCGAAATGCACGGTACGTTTGTTTGTGGTGGCGGTGTGAGAAGCCATGTCCACATCCACCAGCCATTCGCCGAAAGAGATTTTTGACTTGTCGACGTGAGAGGCTATCGAATCAACCACACGTATGCAACCTTTTTTGGGGTAAAGGAATGTGGCGTTATACGACTTGTTTTCGGCATTTCGGAAATTGCGTATGATCTGCTCTTTGTCGGCATAAGGAAAGAAACGACCCATAGCATCAACATCCAAGTTGTCGAGGTTGGTGGCGTAGAGTTTGCTGTTGTAAGGTATCAGAAATTTCTCGGCGATGCTGCGTCCGAACTTGGCATAGAGCATCTGCTTGAAAGTTTCGATATGCTTGTCGGCATCCTGCGGAATGTTGAACAAGTCGTAGAGGCAGTCGATGAACTCTTCCTGCTCCAGTTGGTGGATGTTCATTTGGAAGGGGAAGTCGACATGACGTCCGTTGTAGTAGATTTGTGTGTATTTGTGCACGGTGAGCATCTCTTCGGGAGCGATGTCGCTCATGACATAGTCGCGTATTTCCGGCCGCTGGAAGTGGAAGAAATGGCCCGAGTAATCCCAAGTGAAACCATCTTGGTATATGGTTTTGCAATAGCCGCCTATTTCGTTCTCGCGTTCGATGATGAGGTAGTCGTTGGGGGTGGCTGCCGCATAGCTGAGGCCGGAGATGCCGGCACCAATAATGAGATCCATTCTTGAATAGTTTTTTTATCGTTACCAATGATCAGACAAACGATAGTATTGTCTATTTGCCATTCACATTGTTTGATTCCTTTTTATACAAAACCACCAGGGCACCTGCTATGCACACCACCATCACGATGGAGAATACGAGGGAGATGTTGTCGTATTTGTGCAGCATGGGGGCCTCGTTGCGGAATTCGATGACGTGGTTGCCGGCAGGCACCATCATGGCGCGGAGTACATAATCGGCTTGGATATAGTCGGCGGGTTGGCCGTCGATATAAGCACGCCAGTCGGCTGCGTAGTAGATCTCGGAAAACACAGCCAAGCGGTCGGTGGCGCTGTGGCTGGTGTATTTCAGATAATCGGGGTTGTAGGGCTCTTGGTGCTCGCACAAGATGACGTCGGACGAGTCGGCGGCAAACTTGGTGGTAGGCAAAGAGAAGAGGCTTGTGTTGACCACGGCTGTGTTTTTGGGGTTGAGGGTGTTGAGGGCGAGGATCTCGTCGTTGGCCGAAGCAACCTCTTTCACCTCGTCAACAAACCAGCAGTTGCCCAAAGCGTCGGGTTGGCGTTGCACCACCACTTGTCCGCCGTTGGAGAATACCACATAACGGGTGTTGAGCATATTGAGCACGCCGGGGTTGATTCTGCGGCTGATGTAGAAGTCGATGAGGTCTTGATAGCGGCGCAACTTGGCAGCACTATAGCCGCCAATCTGATTGTGAAAAGCCGAAGGCTTGGAGTCGTTGAAAGTGTTGGTGGCAAGGTTGAGCACGCGATAATCTTTGTCGCCAAAAGCGGCTGCTTGCTGGTCGATGTCGTAATCCCATTGGTCGGGTTTGAGCTGAAGTTGGTTGGGTCTTACGAAATTGTCTTCGTTGAGATAACGGCGGTCGACACCCCAAAGGTCGATAATTACCAGCAACGCCATAACGGCGATGTAAGGCAACACCTTGGGAGTTTTGCTCTTGTCGCTTTTCTTCAGGTAAACGAACATGGTTGCTGCGGCCAACAATACAAACAGTATGCTGCGCCAAGAGTCGGCTTTAAAGAGCGCCTTGCGGTCGGTGATGAAGATGTCCACGATGCTCTGCCATTGGCTGCCGTATTGCGGTGCCATCTGTTGGTCGCTGAGGCCGCTGAAACTCAGTTTGCTCATGGTCAGGAGGCCGATAATGACGATGCCCACCGTCACACCTGCCGAAATATAGAGGGCGCGAATATGTTGCTTGACGTCGGCTTTGTTTTCAAACATGCTTTTCAATCCGAGGATGCCCATAAGCACCATCGTCACGTTGGCAAGCACCAAACTCATAGAGGGGGTGCGGAACTTGTTGTAGAGAGGCAGATGGTCGAAGAGCCAGCTGTTGAAGCCCATCAGATGGCTTCCCCACGACATGACGATGGCCAATATTGTTGCCGCCAACAGCCACCAGCGTTCGGGACCTTTGACCACGATGAGGCCGAAGATGAAGAGGAAAATGATGATGGCACCGAAATATACAGGGCCGCTGGTGAAACTTTGGTTGCCCCAATAGAGGGGAGCCTGATTCATGTGGAAGTTCTTGTAGGTGGCGCTTTCGTTGTCAACCGTTTCGCCCGATCCGCCACCTCTGGCACCTGACACCAGGAGGGTGTATGTCTCACCGATGCCGTAGCTCCACTGGAAGGCGTAGTCGATGTCCAAACCTTCAGAAATGACCTTTGTTTGAGCATCGTCGCTATCGTGGTAGAGGTCGTTGGGGGTGATGGTGAGCTCGCCGCCTCCGCGCATGGTTTTGTCGCTATATTGTTTGTTCACCATCAGATGACGCGCGTTGCTGCCCACAGCCAAGCCGCAACCCAGCAGCAGCACTCCCACGGCCAGCAACATCTGTTTGAACCATCTGTCTTTGATTGAGTAAACGGCGTAAACGATGCCCATGATCACACCGGCGATGGCGGTGTAGAAGGTGATTTGGATATGGTTGAAAGTAATCTGCAAACCCAATGCGAGGCAGAACAATATGCCGCCCCATACGATGTGTCGCCACGCTTTGCGTCGAGCCTCCGACGGTTCGTTTTCGTGCAACTCTCGTGCCCCTTTCAGGGTGAGGAACATGCCTGCCAGTATCGGAGCCATCATGCTCATTGCCCAAGCCTTGGTGATATGTCCGGCTTCAATAATGATGATGTTGTAGCTGCCCAAACCGAAACCCAATGCGCCCAGCAGCGCCAGCCACGGATTAATGCCGAAAGCCAGCAGAGCGATATAAAAGCCCAAAAGATAAAGGAACAACACACCGATGTTTCTTTCCAAACCCATAGGGCGTAAAATGAGTATCGACTTCAGAGGTGTGAACACCGAGTGCTGAGGTTCGATGGCCGTCTGGTAACCGGGCATGCCGCCGAACATCGAGGGGTTCCAGTTCGGCACCGCCTCGCCTGTTTTTTCGGCATACTCTTTTTGTACGTGTGCCATGGCTTCCGACTTCTGTATATCGCCTTGTCGGATGACTCTGTCGCCGCCTATGGCGGGGGAGAAATAAATGCAGGCAATAGCCAATAGTATCACTATGATACCGATGTGTGTGAAGAGTTGTTTTTTCATGTATGTTTCGTACTTTTTATTTTTATCTGATTAACGATACTGTGCCCACGATGGGTTCGGGTCGTTCGTTGCTTCCCAATACGTGGTAATGGATGATGTAGACGTAAGCCTCTTGAGGACAGGGGATGCCGTTCTTGGTGCCGTCCCATTGCTCGGTGAGGCCGTCGAAGGTGCACACCCGCTCGCCCCAGCGGCGATATATCGACACCGTCATGTGGTCGATGTTCTTGCTTTTGATGCCGAATTGTTGGTTATTGTCGGCGTTGGGTGTGAACACGTTGGGCACCCAGATGTTGGGCACGATGTTTGTGGGTTCGGGTGTGTTGCCGCTGCACGACACAAGCAGCACCAGTCGGTGTATGCTGTCGCAGCCGTGCTGGTTGCGTGCCACCAACTCTGCGTAGGCGTTGTCGGAGTAGGTCACGCCGTTGATCCAGGTGTAGGATTCCGAGTCGGCAATTTCAACGATGTAGAGGGTGTCGTAGTCGGGATACAGCGTCACGTCGAGGTGCAGCATCGTGTCGCACCCCGTTTGTGCGGGGTAGCGCATCAGGTGTTCGCCGTCTTCGTAAAAGATGCTGTCGTTGAAGGTGACGTAGGGTTTGCAAGCCGAAACCTTAGCCGTCAATTCCACAGGTTGCAGCAGGGTGAGCGACAGCTTGAAGATGCTGTCGCAACCGTTTTCCAGGTGTTGGTAGTAGGTGAAATCGCCATTTTCGGTGTAGATGCCACCGTGCCATTCGAAGGAGTCGCCGCACACAATGGTGTCGATTGTCGGCATGGTGACGAGGGTGTCGCCTGCTTTGGACACTCGTAGCAGTATTATGTCGCCAATGCATCCTTGGTTCAGTATGTTGGTGCTTGGCACCGCGTATCCCACGCCCATATATGTGAAAATGGGGTCGCAGGTGGTGGTGTCGATGGTGTCGGTGATGTGCACGGCGTAGGTGGCTGTGCCTCCCAGCGTTTTGTACACCCCTTCCCAGTTTTCGCCAATACTGTAGCAGCTGCCTATGAAGCCGCTGCCGATGGTGGTGATGTGGTGCGAGGCGCTGGTTATCGGTAGCCGCTTATAGCTGTAGTTTGTGCCGCTTATAGGGGTGAAACCTGCCACCGCGGTGCCGTCGATGCTCAGCATGATTGTGTCGGTCGAGGGCACCACAAGGTTGACGTAGTAAAGGCTTGTCATGTCTCGGCTTGCCACGCTGTCGGGGCGGAAGGTCACGTCGCGCGTAGTCATGCGGAGGGGATTGGGTGCGAACATGGCGGCATCGCCTCTGTCGCGCCCCTGCTGCGACACATGCCGGCTGGCCATATATTGGTACAGCATGGCGGGTTTCGAAGTGGTGATGTGGGCAACTGCGTCGATGTTGAATTCGTGGGTCTGCCCTCTGTTGATGGTGCTCAGCGGAGCGCCGTTTTTGTATATCTGCGTATTGTCGCTTGTGGCGGTCACGCGCACATAATCTTGCAGCGTGAAGTCGGTGTGGGAGTAGCCTTCGGCGGGTACGAGGATCCAGTCGTTGTCGGCGCTATAGGTGGGCGCCATTTGCTGCAGCACGTGGTCGTAAGCCACATTGGAGCCCGAGGGTATGGTGACTATGGCGTTGCCGGCAAATACGGCTATGGGTCGGCAGTTTTGCGAACACACCTCGGTGCCGCTGAAGTCGCTGTTGGAGGGGTTGCCCTCCACCTGGTATACTTGCCCCTGCATGAGCATCACGGTGGTCGAGTCGCCGGCATGGAGGGATGTGGAGGTGTTGCCTGTGAACTTGATTTTCACCAGGGTGCTGTCCTCGGTGGCAAGCACGTTGAAGACCGCTTTGGTTCTGGCGTGGGTAGAGTTCACCACGGGGTAGTTCTGCACAAAGTAGTGGCCGCCCAGCGACGGAGTGGCTATAAGTGTGGTGGCGTCGCAGCTTCCCGCCGACTGGTTGCGGCAGTAGGCCGATACCGACACGGTGTCGGTGGCGGTGATGTGGAAACTCTTTGAGGTGGTGACGCACGAACCCGCTTGGAAACAGTTGGAGCTGTTCAAGGTTATATTTAACGCCTGATTGGCATTTGCTGTGTAAGTAAGACTTGTCCCCGCAGTCGAGGTCACCACCACCGTGCATGACCTTTTGGCGGAGACGACGAGGCTGTAGCTGGAGGCGGCGTCGTTGTTGTTGAGAAAGGCCAGCCAGAAGTCGGTGCCCTGGGTGGAGTATACCTGAGCCGACACGGTCGAGGTCAGAAGCAGGAGCAATAATATAGCTTGGGGTCTTTTCATTATTTTTTGAGGATTTGGGATTCGAGGATTCGAGGATTCGAAGTTTCGAATTATCGATTTTTCGAGGTCTCGATTTTTTCGGGGGTGATTATTTTGTTGGGTAGGCTATTCTTGAGTGGTATATGCTTTGGATTTGTTTCTTCAACATGGTGCGGATGGCGGTGATGTCGCCGAAGGTGAGGTTGCAGTTGTTCATCTGGCCTTCTTCTATCTTGCCGAACACTATCTTGTCGACCATGGTGTTCACATGCTCCTCGTCGTGCTCTTTGAGGCTCTTGCATGCCGCCTCCACGCTGTCCACCAGCATCACCACGGCCGTCTCGCGCGAGTAGGGCATGGGCCCTGGGTATCGGAAGTCGGAGGGGGTGCAGTCGTCGGGGTGCTCCTGCTGCTGTTTGGCGTAGAAATAGCCGGTGTAGGTGGTGCCGTGATGGGTGCGGATGAAGTCGCACACCGAGGCGGGGAGGTGGTATTTTCGGGCCAGGGTGAGGCCGTCGCGCACATGCTGGGTGATGATGCGGGCGCTCTCCACATAGTCGAGTTCGTTGTGGGGGTTGAATTCGCTGTTCTGGTTTTCGGTGAAGTAGAGCGGAGCCTCGATCTTGCCTATGTCGTGGTACAGGGCGCCGACTTTGGCCAGGAGGGGGTTGCCGCCGATCTCGCTGATGATGTCCTCGCTCATGTTGGCCACCTGCATGGCGTGCTGGAAGGTGCCGGGCGCCTGGCGGCTGAGCTCGCGCAGGGCGGGGGTGTTGGTGGAGGAGAGCTCGAGCAGGGTGAGGTTGGTGGTCATGCTGAAGATGTTCTCGAAAAGGTAGATGAGGGGGTATGCCAGCAGCGTCAGCACGGCGTTGAGGAAGAAGATGAGGTAGCGGTTGGCGGTGATGCCTTCGAGGGTGCTCTCCTGGCTCAGCACGCCGAAGGTGTAGATGAGCGAGTAGGTGGCGAATATCACGGCGCTGACCACGAAGAATTTGCTGCGGCTTTCGAAGTTGCGCACCGTCACGATGGACATCATGCCCGCGATGAGCTGGTAGAAGATGAACTCGAACGAGTTGGGCACCATGTTGGCGAGGATGATGATGGTGGTGACATGGACGTAGAGCGCCACGCGCATGTCGAAGAATATGCGCATGATGACGGGGATGATGCACAGCGGCACGATCAACACCCAGTCGGCGTTGGTGTTCACCACCAGCGAGGTCACCGCCGACATCAGCAGCATCTGCACCAGCACGAAAAGCACCTTCTGGTTGTTCTCCAAAATGGGGTGTCGGGTGTTCTTCAGGAACATGTATAGCGCCATCAGGGCTATGATGCAGAGTATCATCTGTCCGGCATAGCGTCCGGCGGGGTTGTAGTGCTCGCGGTAGCGGTTGTCGTTTTCGGCCTCGAGCGAGGCTATCACCTGCGCCTTCTCCTTGGTGATGTATTCGCCTTTGGCCACGATCAGGTCGCCCTGGCGGATGCGGTCGGTCGAAACGGTGATGAGCGACAGGCGCGAATCCATCTCCAGGCGGGTGCGGTTGGCGTCGTAGGCTATGCTCGGCACCAGTATGCTGTCCCGCAACAGCGTGTCGGACACGTCGATGGCCGAGACATATTCGCCCGCCGTGTGCTCCGACCCTATGTTGCCTTCGAGCAGCACGAGGGTGTGGTTCTCAAAATCGGGCATCTCCCGGGGCGTCTCCACATATCCGCGGCGGTATATGCTGTCCACGCTCCTGCGCAGCTGGCGGGCGTCGATGCCCTTGTGGCGCTGCGCCACGGCCTCGAGGTTCTTCACCGCCTGCAGGTGGGCGGCGCTGTCCACATGGTAGTACAGCAGCGCGTTCGACTTGGCGGCGGCCATCTCCTGCTCCATCTCGTCCTTCGACTTCAGCACCGTGAAATCATAGGGGGCCACCAGGTCGCTGCTCCTCCAGATGCCGCCTTCGGCATAGTCGTAGTGCTCGCCCTGGCCCGATTGCGGAAACATCAGCGGTATCAATGCCGCCGTGAAGAGCATCAGCAGCAGTTTCGTCAATATCGGTAAGTGCTTGACAGTAGCGGAGATTATATCTTTTAGTTGCATAAAATAAATATCAATTTTTATAATGCAAAATTACGAATTTTTTTTGAATTGGCAAAGAAAATAAGCAAATTTTTTGGAAATTTTTTCGTCCCCAAATCAGCCCCTCCATCCACCTTGGGAAAGAGCCCTCCAATCCGGATCCAACCTCGCTTCACCCTCGCTTTACCTTCGCTTTATCGTCGCTTCAGGTTCGCTACAGAAAGCGACCACAGGGCGACACTCATCTGGGGCTTGTCCGACCCTTGACCGACTCTTGTGCGACGCAAAGGTGTGTTTTGGCCATTAACAAATTTTTTGATATTTTTTGCGTTGTCATATTGTCAAATTGTCAAATTGTCAAATTCATTCTCCAATGTGGTTTGTGGGGCAATATAATATATATAATATATATATTATATATTGAGTAAATTTACACCATGTAATCAAAAATGAATTTGACAATTTGACAATATGACAATGCGATATTGTTTATTCTATCGTAAGATGATTATGTGTTGATAAATAATGTGTTGTGTTGTGCTTGTTAATTATTTTATGATATTTTCAACCTCGTTTTTGTGATATTTTAACAGGTTGAATACGAAATGTGCCCTTTGCGCCGAAATGCCTTTTCGGTCTTTTCAAAACCTCAAACGGCCTAATGGTATCGTAAAATTTGTTAAAAACTATTTGAACCGGGGTTTGCTTATGGTATTTTTCGTTTTAAAAATGGGGCTAAAAAGTCGATTTTTCATCAAAAAATGTGTCCAAAAGCCGATTTTCTCATCAAAATCAAAGTGCCCACCAGAAAAATTATTCGTCAGAAAAAGTGTGTCGAGATGCCGATTATTCGTTAGAAAAAGTGTGTCAAAAAGTTGTTTATTCGTCAAAAAAAGTGTATCTTTGCATCAGTTTTTAGTTAGAAAAAATGTGATGCTATGAGGCGCGATATATATGCTAAATTGTTGGAATGGAGGAATAAAAGTAATAGAAAACCGCTTGTGGTAAATGGTGCCAGACAGGTGGGAAAAACTTTTATTTTGAAAGAATTTGGCAAAAACGAGTATAAAAAAGTCGCTTTTGTGAGCCTTGACCGCAATAAAAAAGCATGTGAGGTTTTCGAACGGACGGCGGATGTCGGAGATATTCTTTTGGCCCTTTCGGCCCTTTCAGGGGTGGACATCACACCCTCGGACACGCTGCTGATTTTGGATGAGGTTCAGGATTGCCCCAAGGCATTGCAGGCGTTGAAGTATTTTTGTGAGGATGCTCCCTGGCTGCATGTGGCGGTGGCGGGTTCGCTGCGGGGGCTCTCTATTCACGGCGGTGTTTCTTACCCGGTGGGCAAGGTGGACGAGCTGAGGCTTTATCCGATGTCGTTTGAGGAGTTTTTGGATGCCAACGGCAAAAACCGTCTGGCCGACCATCTGAGGGGGAGCAATTGGTCGGTTGTCGACCTCCTGCACGAAGAGTATGTTTCGATGCTCCGCAAATATTATTATGTGGGCGGTATGCCGGCTGCGGTGCTCTCGTTTGCGCAGGGTGCGGGGTTGCAGGAAGTGCGCCGCATACAGCAGCAGATTCTTGTCGATTACAAGCGCGATTTTTCGAAGCATGCTCCGCTGAACGAAGTGCCTCGTATCAATATGGTTTGGGACAGCATACCGTCGCAGCTGGCCAAGGAGAATAAGAAGTTTATATATGGTGCGCTGAAAAGTGGGGCAAGGGCAAAGGATTTTGAAATGGCCATACAATGGCTGGAAGATGCGGGGCTTGTCTATAAGGTGCCTCGCGCCAATCAGCCGCAGCTGCCGTTGAAGTTTTATCAGGACCCGTCGGCCTTCAAACTGTATATGCTTGATGTCGGCCTTATGGGCGCCATGGTGGGCGCTTCGGCCGAAACGATGCTGGTTGGCAATTCTTTCTTTTCGGAATATAAGGGTGCTTTTTCGGAATTGTATGTTTTCACCCAGCTGTTGCTCCGTGCGGTGCCGGTGTTTTACCATAGCGTGGACAAGTCGACCATCGAGGTCGATTTCGTGGTGCAATATGACGATCGGGTGATACCCGTGGAGGTAAAGGCGGAAGACAATGTCAAGTCTAAGTCGCTCAACACCTTTATTGGCAACAATCCTCATCTCAAAGGGGTGCGTTTTTCAATGCTTCCCAGGCGTGATCAAGAATGGATGACAAATTATCCGCTCTATGCCGTCGGGGCGATTTTAGACAAGTGATGCTATGAAAACGATAGAGGTTGTTGCTGCGGTTATTTTTGACGGGCGGAGGGTGTTCGCCACCCAGCGCGGGTATGGCGCGTGGAAGGATTATTGGGAGTTTCCGGGCGGCAAAATGGAGCCGGGAGAGGGACGCGAGGAGGCGTTGCGGCGCGAGATCCGCGAGGAGCTGGATGCGGAGATTGAGGTGGGACGATTGATTGCCACGGTGGAGTACGATTATCCCGATTTCCACCTCACGATGCATTGTTTTCGCTGCACGTTGGTGTCGCAATACACATTGAAGGAGCACGAGGCGGCTCGGTGGCTGTCGGAGGACAATGTGAAGGAGGTTGGCTGGCTGCCCGCCGATATGGAACTGTTGGATAAATTGTTTTGAACTAAAATATTAGATTATGAATAAAACTTTAAGTCTTTTGGGTGCCGCGTTGCTGATGATGGCTGCGGCATGCACCAATCCGCAGGAGCCGAAGGCCGGCGCTATGGTTGAGGAGTCGGCGTTCATGACGTCGGTGAAACCGCTGTCGGAGGAACGTCAGCAGCATTATCCCGACAATATGGAATATCCCACCGCTTCGGCCGACGAGGACATTATAACGTATATGTGCTATACTTCGTCGTATAACCATAAGACGCTGTGTCCGAACTGGGTGGCATACGAACTGACGCGCGAGGAGGCCTCGGGTACCAAGTCGATTGACTGGTCGTTCGGCATGGATTTCAGCGTCAAAGGACGCCAGGCCTCGCGCGAGGATTATTCCCATTCGGGGTGGGATAGGGGCCACATGGCTCCCAGGGCCGACATGCGTTGGTCGGAGCAGGCCATCAAGGAGAGCTATTATTTCACCAATGCCTGTCCGCAGAATAAGGAGATGAATGCCGGCGTGTGGGCACGGCTGGAGGGCAAGGCCCGCCATGCCGCCAAGCGTTTCGGCAGCGTGTATGTGGTGTGCGGTCCTATCTTTACCACCGGCGCCAACGGCACCATTGGCAGGAACAAGGTGAAGGTGCCCGACGCTTTCTTCAAGGCTTTGCTGGCTAAGACTCCCAAGGGGTACGAGTCGATAGCCTTCGTGATCGAAAACATTGAGGAGGATCAGTCGTTGAAGCGTTGCGCCATGTCGGTGGACGATCTGGAGAAGCAGTTGGGTCGCGACCTGTTCTTCAACATGGAGGACAAGTTGGAGGCGGCTGTTGAGTCGCAATACGACGTGAAGGTGTGGGCATTGTAGTCGGGCGCCGTTGAGCGTCGGAAAGGGCCTTTATTCGGTCACTATGACCGCTTTGCTGCCGTCGGTGTACGACTTTGACACTTCGATGCGTTTGTCGATGGATCCCAGGCTTTCTACATGTGAGATGATGCCCACCAGCACGTCGCGGTTGGACAGTTCCTGCAGGGTTCGCAATGCCAGCTTCAGCACGTCGGGGCTTAGGCTTCCGAAGCCTTCGTCGATGAACATGGTGTCGATTTTGATGCCTCCGGCGCTGGATTGGGTGGTGTCGGAAAGGCCTAACGCCAAAGCCAGCGAGGCGAGGAACGTCTCGCCGCCCGAGAGCGAATCGACGGGGCGCTGGGTGCCGCTGTAGGTGTCGAGCACCGAAATGCCGAGCCCCGCCTGCTGCGCCATGTTGCGGGCGTGTTGGTCGCGAAGCAGTTGGTACTGTCCGTTGGACATCTCGAAAAGTCGGGCAGAGGCTTTTGAAAGGATGTTGTCGAAATAGGTCATTTGGGCGTAGGTCTCGAGTTTGATGCGCTGGTGGCCGGGAAGTTGTCCGGCAGCAATCTGGTATAGCGTCTGCTTCCATTGGTGCTCCTTGTCGGTGCGGTTGCGGCTGTCGGCAAGTTGAAGCAGTTTCTTTTCGGCTTTTTCGTTGGTTGTTTTGCGAGAGTTGGCTGCAGCGGCGGCTTTTTCGTTGGTGCGGAGTTCGGCTTCGATGTCTTTGATGCGTTGCTTTACGCTCGCAGTGTCATCGCTGAGGTTGTTGTCGATTTGGCCTCGGAGGGTGTCGATGCTGCCTTGTATGGCGGACAACTCCTGCTGGGTGCTGGTCACATTGTTGTTTATGCTTTCAATTTGTTTGTTTGTCAAGTCGATGCGACGGTTTATTTCTTCCATTGCTTTAATGGCCGAAGACTTGTCGTTGTAGGTGAGTTTGCGTTTGAGTTGGGCGATGTTTTCGTTGCAGTTTTGAAGATTGGAAGTGTATGTGACCAGTTTTGTTTCGGTGTCGGTGATGGCTTTTTTGAGTTGGTCGAGGTGGTTGCGTTTTTGGGGCAATTCCTCCATGAGGTGTTTGCGGTTGGCCGATTGCCGCTTCCATGTTTCGACACTTTGTTTGGCAAGGTTGCAGGCGGCATCGGTTTCGGTGATTTTTGTGGCCACGATGGTGCTGCTGCCCGCATCTTCGTAAGTGATGGCGCCAAGGATGTCGGTAAGTTCGGCAAGTTTTTCTTTCACATTGGTGGTTGCGTTATCGTATTCGGTGATGGCTGTGGCCGATTGCGAAGCGGCTTGGGTGGCGCAAGTTTGGGCATTGTCGGCAAGTTGCTTGAGTTTGTCGACTTGCTCTTGAGTGGGAGCGTCGGTGGGGGTGGAGCAAGGGTGAGGGTGGTCGGTAGAGCCGCAAACGGGGCAAGGAGCGCCTTTCTCCAGCTGGGAGGCAAGGATGCCCGCCTGGTTGGCAAGAAAGCGTCTGTTGGCCTCTAAAAAGTGTTTGTTGGCGTTGTCGAGGTCGGCGATGGAGGATTGGGCGGCGGATTGCTTTTTGGCGGATATGGCGGCTTTGTTTTTGGCGTCGTTGAGGGCTCGGGTGAGGTTGTTCAGTTTGGCTAAAGTTTCGTTCAGCTCTTTTTCCTTGTTGCGGGCTTTTTCTAATTCTGTATCGGCGTTTTCCAAAGTTTGGAGCATCTCTTCGGCCTTTAAGATGCGGCCTTCCAAATCTTTTGCCTGGTTTCGCAAACCGCTTTTGAGCTGGAGGGGGTCGCCGTCGAGTTCGATTTTTGCGGCACTGATGTCGTTTTGCAGCTGCTTGGATTGTTGGTTGAGTTGGTCAAGGTTGTCGTAGTCGGGTAGCGAATTTTTGATGATCGTGACCTGTTCTTCGTCGGCTTTGAGCTCTATTTTTCGTTGTTCGTTTTTCTTCTGCTCCTCCAAAAAACCGTTGAGAAGTTCGGTTTTTGCTTTGTGCTTTTCGACGGATTTTGCCAGGTCGGCTTTGTTTTTTAGGTTGGTTTCGATGGCGTTGCAGGTGGCGTTGAGCGAAGTGATCTCTTTGTTGTGCTGTTCTTTTTTCTGCTTTAGATTGAGTATGTTGTCGGAATCTTCTTTAAGTATTTGTTGAAGTAGGTTGAGGAAGGTTTCGAGTTGGGTGGCAGGGGATTCGAAGTTGTTTTGTTGGTTTTGGAAGTCGTCGAATAGGTCGCTTTTGGGGTTGCAGCAGGTGGTGTGGATTTGTGCGGCAATGTCTTTGTCGGTGTTGACCAATTGGTAGTAAACATTGTCTTTGGCATCTTTGAGTTTGTGTTCGAGAATGTCGAAGCGTTGGGTGCGAAAGACTTTGCGCAAGATGGCTTGGCGGGTGTCGTTGCCGGCTTTGAGCAGTTTTTGGAATTCGCCCTGAGGGAGCATGGCGATCATGGTGAATTGGTCGTGGGTGATGCCGAGCAGCTCTTCGATTTTGCTTTTTACAGGATTGTTGCCGGCAATGGGTGCGAGTGGGTCGGGCATGGTGAGGGTGGCATCGCCGGGTACGGTAGTGGTGCCTTCGCCGCGTTGTTTCGGCCGTTCGTAATCCATCCAACGGTCGATGGTGTATATTTTTCCGTTGTATTCGAATGTGAAGATTACCTCGGTTTTGTCGGTGGGTAGGGCGTATTCGGATCGAAAAAGTTTGGCTTCACGGTTTTTTCCGCTGCTTGAAAGGCCGAAAAGTGCGAAACTGATGGCGTCGAAAAGGGTGCTTTTGCCGGCACCCGTCTCACCGCAGATGAGGAAAAGGCCGTCGTGACCTAATTGAGAAAAGTCGATGGTGTCGTTTTTGTACGAGCCGAAATATGATAGGGTTAGCTGTAGCGGAGTCATAGGGATGATGTGTGTTGGTTGTGGGAATTATTATCAATTATCATTTAATGAGTCGGACAAACTGTGTATGAAATCCACTTCGTGTTCATCCATCGGACGCCCCATTTGTGCTTCGAAGAGTTCGGAAAACAGCTCTTCGATGTTTTTGCGAGCGGTGTCGGAAAGTGAGGCGTCGTTGTTGGCATTGCGCGTGATCTGGTTGTCGTAATGCAACTCCAACAGATTGGGGTATACCGCTTTCAGGGCATTGAAGCCGCCATTGATGAAGTTTTCGTCGGTGAGGGTGACGCGCAGGTAGGCTTGGACGTATTTGGGGTGAGAGTCTCGGTATTGCTGGCTGCTCAGTTCGTCGAAGGTGCTTTGGATGTCGTACCATTCGTGCAACGGTTGGTCGAGAGGGATCAGGGTGATTTGGGTGTTGGCTTTTTCCGCCATGTCGATCAGGGTGACACTCTTGTGGTGGTCGATTTCGGAGAAAGAATATTTGAGAGGGCTCCCGCAGTAGCGCACTTTGTTCGATACGGGATCTTGAGGGCCGTGGAGGTGCCCCAATGCCACATAGTCGAATTTTTCGAATACATCGGCACCGACAGCGTCGAGAGTGCCCACATTACCCTCTTCAACGCCTGAGAGAGAGGCGCCTGTGATAAACTGATGCGCGACACAGATGTTGCGGCGTGAGGAGTCGAAGTCGCAAAAGTGTTCGACACAACAACGGATGGCGTCGTCTTCGGTATTGATTTCGTCGTCGGGGAAATAGTGGCGAACGGTGGCGGGTTTGACGAAAGGAAGCATATAAACGGCGAGATCGCCGTGGCTGTCGTGCATAAGTATGGGGTGTATGTCGCCGTTGTAAATAGGCGAGAGGTGTATGCCGCTTCGGTTCATGATGCGGGAGCCGTAGGCGATGCGCTCGGCACTGTCGTGGTTGCCGCTGATGATGAACACTTCGACATGAGGTTCGAGGCATGAGAGTTCGTACAGGAAATCGTCGAAAAGGCTCATCGCTTCGCCTGAAGGATTGGGGTGGTCGTAAATATCGCCCGCGATAAGGATGCCGTCGGGTGTGTGGAGGCGAATGATGTCGAGAATTTTTTGCAAGATGTGGCGTTGGTCGTCAAGCAGGGAGGTGCTTTTGACCGATTTGCCGATGTGGAGGTCGGATAGATGGATGAATTTCATTGGGTTGTGGTTGTTTTTATATGACGAGCCGCACAAAAGGATGTGCGGCTCGAGAGTTTGCAAAATATGTCGTTTTTATTTGTTGATGATGCGTTGACGCAGGGTGGTGTCGGCATTGCGATATTCAATGATGAAAATGCCGTTATGTGGCAGGGCGACATTGAGTTGGTTGCCTTGAACAGCTTTTTCGTCAATGAGGCGGCCTTCGATTGTGTAGAGGCGGAGGGTGCCTTGCTTGAGGTTGCCGAGGTCGATGGTGCAATAGCCGTGAGCAGGGTTGGGGAAGACGTTGAGACGGGGTGTGGCGGCTTGGTTGATGCTTTGATGTTCGCTTTCGGTAGTGAAAGTGTAGTAGCTCCACGAACTCCGGGTGTCGTCGTCGCAAATGGTGCGGATGTAGATTTCGTAAGTGGTGGCGGCACCAAGACCTATGATGTAAATGGTGCTGTCGGAAACCTCACGAGTAGTGCCGTGGCCGCGAGCAAAGCCTTGTCGGCCATATTCCACTTCCCAACGGGTGGGAACAAGGGTGTTTGTCCAATGAATACGTGCGGCAGCGGTAGTGATGCTGTCGGCATAAATGCTGTCGATGCGGCCGCAAGGAGGATCGGTGTGTTCGAGAAAAAGGCTGTCGATGAACAGTTGTGAACCTTGCAGACGTTTCTCGCTGGTGCTTGACACGGCGACGATAATCATGGTGTCGGGGGTGTAGTAGGCATATTCGGCAGGGTAATAATCTGTGAGCGAAGCTATTTCAACTTCGAAAGGGTAATAGTGCAATGAGTCGCCATCGATATTGGGGAAGAGGTTGTGGGAACCGGCGCTTACCAGAATACGGCGGTGAGTAAGGGTGTCGTAGCGGGTGCCTATGGCCAAAACGGTGCCGTAGTCGAGGTCGGTGTAAATTGGAGGAAGAAATTTGAACGAGCCTTTCAGCGAGGTGGGTTCGAAACCGTTGAGGGGGAAACCTCCGGAAATGTATTCGTTGAGGTCGACGGTGTCCATCATGTCGAGCAGCCATGAAAGGTTGCTTTGTCCGGAAATGAGGTTTTCCATAAGTGGGAGCAGTTTGTTGACGTCGAATTGGCCGGTGGCGGCAATGGAAGGTATGATGGCATCGACGATTTCTTGGTCAAGCAAGTTGCTGGCAAGGCCGACGATTTCAGGGTTGAAAATGTCGTTAAGTTTGAAGGTTTTCAACACGAGGGCGGCACTGCTGTCGGGCACATACGTTGAACTGTCCTTGCGGATACATGCCAAAGGAATATCGAGGTTGACAGGGATGTTGAAACCGGAAAAGTCCAAGGTTTCGTTGATGGAGTAGGTGGGTATATACCATCCGGTAGGGGTGCTGTAACTGCCAAATATGGGCATGGTGAGCATTCCCATAAGAGAAATACTGTCGCCAGGGTGGTTCTCCCATTGCTCGAAACTGCCACGGGGCACAGGCATGTAGGTTTGTGCCGTGAGACTTGTGGCGGCAAGGATAAAGGCTATCAAGATGTTCTTTTTCATAATGGCAAGAGTGTTATTCGTTACGTTTGCTGCGGATAAGAATTGCCAATGCGATGGTTTCGAAAGCAAGATACACCACATAGCAGATGGCAAAGCAAAGAATGAAGGCTTTGGCGGTGGGGATGTGGGTGAATGCCCAGATGCAAAGCAGCACGAGGTGCAGGAAAAGGCTTCCCACGGTGAGCCCCATGAAGTTCTTCACAAAGGTGCGAGGGTCTTTATAAAAACTCTTCACCACGGCATAGTGCATAAGGCCGGTGATGATGCCGAAATACAGCGGCAGAAAAGGCATGATGATTTGGAAGAAATCGGGTTTGAACCACATCATGCAGAAAGCCGCAAGAATCATGACGATGGAGAGAACGATAAGGGATATGTAATATTTTTTCATAATAATAGTTCTTGGTGTTTTTTGTAAAAAGTTGCCGGCCAGAAGACCGGCAACTCAAAAGCAAATGAAACAAAATATCTAACACCCTGTAGGGAGTGAAAGATTCTTAATCTTTAAAGTGAATAGTTTCCTTGGTGGTGAACTTTTCACAATAGTGGCAACGCAGTTTGAGGTTCTCTTTGTCGACAATGTCGAACTTGGTGGGGACGACTTCTGCATTGGTGATGCACTTGGGGTTGGCGCATTTGACAAAATTCTCAATATGGTCGGGAATTTCGGTGGCGAATTTCTCGATGACTTTGTAGTTCTCAATGGTGATGATGGTCACAGAGGGAGCCACGAGCGAGATCTTGCTGATTTCTTCCTTGGTGAAGTGTTTGTTCTTGATTTTGATGATGCCCTTGCGGCCGAGTTTGCCACTCTCGAGGTGGTTGCCGATGAGCACTTCGTCTTTGTAGTTTTCAAGACCGAGGATGTGGATGACCTGATATACGGCCTCGGTGGGGATATGGTCGATAACGGTGCCGTTTTCAATGGCGGAGACGACGAGTTCTTTCTTTGTTTCCATGATGATAGTTTTTATGGTTAATGTGGCTGTTGTTTATTTGGCACCGAGTATGGCGGCCATGAGGGCTTGGCGTACATAAACACCGTTCTGCGCCTGGCGGAAATAGTAGGCGTAGGGGGTGCTGTCGACATCGGTGGTGATCTCATTCACACGGGGCAGCGGGTGCAACACGCGCATGTTGGGTTTGCAGCCCTTGAGCATCGAAGCGGTGAGGATGCAGCTGTCTTTCACGCGCTCGTACTCCAGCGGGTCGGGGAAACGCTCGCGCTGAACACGGGTCATATAGATAATATCGGCGGTGGGGACGATGTCGCGGATATCGGTGTACTGGTAGTATTTGAGGCCGGCATTCTTGATGCTCATCTTCACCGATGAAGGGAGTTTCAATTCTTCGGGCGAAACCAGGTGGAAGGTGGCGTTGAAGTTGCACATGGCTTGAACAAGCGAGTGAACGGTGCGGCCGTATTTGAGGTCGCCCACGCAGGCGATGTTGAGGTTCTCAAGGGTGCCTTGGGTTTTGCGGATGGAGTAGAGGTCGAGCATGCACTGGGTGGGGTGTTGGTTGGCACCATCACCGGCGTTGATGACGGGCACAGAAGCCACCTCAGAGGCATAACGTGAGGAACCTTCTTTGGGGTTGCGCATCACGATGAGGTCGGCGTAACTCGAAACCATCACGATGGTGTCGTGGAGCGACTCACCCTTTTGGACGCTGGTGCCGCCGGGGTCACTGAAACCGATGATACGGGCGCCTAACTGGTTGGCTGCGCTCTCAAAACTCAGACGGGTGCGAGTTGAGGGTTCAAAGAAAAGTGTGGCGACAACTTTGTCGCTGAGAATGCGCTGCTTGGGGTTCTTTTCAAATCCTTCGGCAATGTCCAGCACCTCGATGTATTCCTCTTTTGAGAAATCGGTGATGGAGATGAGGTTGCGTCCTTTGAGTGTGCTCATGATGTTTGTGTATTAATTATTATTTTGTTTATTCGATATATTAAAGTCTGTTCATGCCGTCGATGGCGGGTTGGAAAGTGTGGTCGAGGTCGAGAGCGGTGCGGAAATCCTTGCGGGCGTTTTCGATGTCGCCCATAAGTTCGTAGGCACATCCTCGGTTGGCGAAAGCCTCGATGAAAGCGCTGTCGCATTGGATGGCTCGGGTGAGGTATTCGATGGCCTTGGGGTAGTCGCCGTAAGTGAACATTTCGATGTATCCTCGGTTGTGCCAAGCCTCCTTGTAGTTTCCATCAATGTCGAGTATCTTTTTGTAAACCTCCTCGGCCTTGTCCATTTGATTTTTATCCTGGAAGTACATGGCCGTTGCATAGAGGGCATTGGTATTCTTGGGGTCGAGTTGGATGGCCGTGTTGAGGTATTCGAGGGCGAGCGGGTTCTTGTGTGCAGCATAGAGAATGCCGAGCTCCTCAAAAGCGGGGCCGTATTCGGGGTAGAGGTCGCACACCTTGCGCAACAAGGTGATGGCGTTCACCGTGTCGCCTGTCTCTTTGTAAATGAAACCCTTCATAAAGAGCGCTGTGCGGTTGCGGGGGTCTTTGGCAGTTACCTTGCTGAGGTTCTCCATGGCACGGTCGTAGTCGCGACTGTAGTAGGCAATCTCACCCAGTTTCAGCAGCGCCTCATCGTTGTCGGGGTCAAGTTCAAGCACTCTTTGAAGCGACCTGTAGCTATGGTCGACATCTCCGTTGGCGAAATAGGCGTCACCTATCAGTCGATGATATTTGACCTCTTTTTCATTGAGCGAAATGGCTCGTGAAAGGTCGGTAATGGCTTCATTTACACGCCCCATCTTCATGAAAAGGCTTGCTCGGTCATAAAGCAGATTGTCGTCTTTGGGATGCTTGTGAATTTTCACATCAAGGATTTTCAGATATTCTTCATCCGAGAGTTTATCCGAATTGCTTTTGTTTCCGCAACTTAGCGGAAGCAGCATCAGCGGGGCGAGGAGTATTAAAAGAAGTATTCTTTGTTTCATCAAAATATCGTAACGTGGAAAAAGTATTTTTATTATATAAAAAGTGAAAAAAATTGCATTGAGGTATGATTTTTTTTCGTTAGTTTTCTTTTCGATTTTGTTTTATATGGTAGCAATAATTTTATTTATAGTTTCTTGAGTGGTTTCGAGCGTCTCGGCGTGAAGCACGTTTCGGGCTTGCTGCTCGGTTATGGGGAGGCTTTTGTAGAGAAGGCACCAGTATTCTTTTGTCTTGTGGAGTTTTGCTTCGTCGCTCACAGGGCGGGCGTTGATGGCATTGAGGAGCGAGGTGATGAATAGTTTTGCCGCCTCGTAGGGGGAACCGTTGAATGAGGCGTAGGGGCTTTGGGGGTTCGTCTCGGAGAGCGAGGCTTTGATTTTTAGTGGAAGCAGCGGGTCATAAAGTATGCCGCGACCTATCATCACGTCGCACACTTGGGGGAATCGCTGCATGATTCGGCGATAATCGGCCACGGTGCAAATGTCTCCATTATATATCACGGGGTGTTTTATCAAAGATAAAGCTTCGCCGAAGGTTTCGAGGTCAACCTGCCCTCCATATTGCTGCCTCCCTGTGCGTGGGTGGATTGTCACGCTGGCCAAAGGGTGGTCGTTGAGGATTGGGATAAGGCTGAAAATCTCTTTTTTGTCGTTGAGGCCGAGTCGCATTTTTACACTCAGCCGCGGCTTGAGTTGAGGAACCACTTGGTCGAGTATCTGCCTCACTTCGTCGGGGTGGGGGAGGATGCCGCTGCCTCGGTGTTTTGCCGTGACTCTGCGCATGGGGCAGCCGATGTTCCAGTTGATTTCGGTGTAACCTATCTCGTGCAAACGATTGGCCAAGGCCACAAATTCGAGGGACTCTTTGCCGAGAATTTGCGGTATCACGGGTATGGAGCCACGGTTGGCTTCGGGTTGCACATCGCCTATTTTCTTCCATGCGTCGGCCAGATTGCCGTGGGTGAGTGACAGGAATGGCGATACTGCAAGGTCAATGGCACCTGGGAAACAGGTCTCATAAACCTTGCGGAACATCAGCTCCGTCAATCCTTGCATTGGGGCGAGTATCATGTTTTGCGCTATTCTTCGGTTTCTGAATCTTCGTTTTGCTCGGCTCGTTCGGCACGAACTTTGTCGATGTAGGTCTTCAACTTGGTCGTGAGACGGTTGCCTACGGTGTAGGTGGGTTTGAAAAGCACGCTCTCGGTTTGTGCTTTCGGGGTGATGATTTTGTGGCTTTGGTCGACCAAGAGGACGAAGTTGAGCAAGATGGCAAGCACACAGAGGCATTTCATCATGCCAAGAGCCGCACCAAGGAGTTTGTTCACGTTTTTGAGTTTGACCATTTTGAAGATGCCTTCGATGGCTTTACCCAGAAAAAAGGCTCCCGCAATGGCGGCCATAAAGGTGATGAAGAAGGCCGTGAGCACGGCTCCTTCACCTGTGAGGTGCAACGATTGGGCGACCCAGGTGGAAAGATGAACTGCTGCCCAACAACCTACAACAATGCCCGCGAGGGAGGCAAGTTCGAATATTAAACCGCGTTTCCATCCTTTATAGATGAAGTAACAAAGCGGTATGGCGAGGATAATGTCGAGAAAATTCATATTGTTTCGGGGTGATAAAAACGAAGACGCCCCCGATAAGGAGACGTCCCGTCAAATACATCTTTGAAATAAGTAAGCACGTTATTATATACGCAAAAGTTACTTTTTTGTTTCATTTTTTTAAAAAAAATATTAGTTGTTTTTTCTAATGCGTATATTTTCAATAAGTTTCGATAAAAAATAAATTCCTATTCCTATGATTAAACCTACCAAGGCTCCGCAAATAACATCGCCAGGATAGTGTTTTCCAAGATAGGGACGCGAATAACCAACAATCAAAGCCCACAAAAAGATTAATAACGTGAAGCCTGTTGCTGAATGACGGGAGGTTGAGGCTTCTTTTGTTTCCTCGTTTTTTAACTGGAGAGCCTTGCGGTAACGGAGGGCGAGAAAGATAGCCAAGGAGAAAACATTTGCGGCGTGTGAGGAGATGAAGCCGTATTGTCCGCCACATGTGGTGCGGAACATTCGCACGTTTTCCAAAGCGTGACACGGTCTTAGACGGCAGAATGTTTCTTTGAAGCAGAGTACCGAGATTCGGTCGGAGAGAAGGAAGCACAATGCTACGCCCAACAAAACAATCCACCAGTTGCGGGGCTCTTTTCGCAAAGTGGTGAATATGAAGGCCAGCACCAAAACAATCGCCCATGCCCAATGTTGACTTGCCACCCAAAAAATCCAATCTGTCGCAGCGCAATAATGGCTGTTTATCCAATAGAAAAGCTGGGTGTCGAGGTCAATGAGGCGTTCCATATTATGATTCGATATCGTCTTGGTCGTCCAGTTTTTGGAAGATAAGATCCTTGAGTTCCTGAATATGGAAGCCTGTTACGGCGGAGATGAAGATGGTGTCGATGTTTTTGGGCAGATGTTTTTGCAGTTGCTCCATCATGGCATCGTCGATGATGTCGCTTTTTGTAACGGCCAGAATACGTTGTTTGTCGAGCAATTCCGGGTTGTATTTGCGCAATTCTTCGAGCAATATTTCGTATTCATGAGCAATATCGAGCTGTTCGCAACTTACCATGAAAAGGAGTATCGAATTGCGTTCGATGTGCCGCAAAAAGCGAAGTCCGAGACCTTTGCCCTCGCTGGCACCTTCGATGATGCCGGGGATATCGGCGATGCAGTATGATCTGTCGTCCCGATATTTGACGATGCCGAGGTTGGGGACAATCGTTGTGAAGGGATAATCCGCAATCTCGGGTTTGGCCGCGGAGACGACGCTGAGGAATGTGGATTTGCCCGCATTGGGGAACCCCACAAGACCTACATCGGCCAGTACTTTGAGTTCGATGATAATCCAGCGTTCGACGGCTGGTTCGCCAGGTTGGGCGTAGCGGGGGGTCTGATTGGTGGCCGATTTGAAATGGTCGTTACCCAACCCGCCACGTCCTCCTCGGGCGATGATGACTTCTTGTCCGTCTTCAGTGACTTCGCCAAGAATTTCGCCTGTTTCGGCATCGCGGCATACGCAGCCAAGGGGCACGTCCAGATATTGGTCGGCACCTGTGCGGCCGGTGCAGAGGTTCTCGCCACCATGTTGCCCGTCTTCGGCAAAGACGTGCTTGGTGTACTTGAGGTGTAGGAGTGTCCATCGTTGGCTGTTGCCACGCAGGATGATGTGTCCTCCGCGACCTCCGTCGCCTCCGTCGGGGCCGGCCTTGGCGTTATATTTCACACGCAACAAGTGCGCGGAGCCAGCACCGCCTTTGCCGGAGCGAACAAGAATTTTGACGTAGTCGATGAAGTTGGATGTCATTGATTATAATTTTTCTATAGCGTTGGCAATATCTTCGGAAATCTTCTTGATGTCGCCGAGGCCATTAATTTTGAGTTCTTTTCCCTGCTTTTCGTAGTAGGCGGCAACGGGAAGGGTCTTGTTTTCGTATTCCACCAGACGGTTTTTGATGGTTTCCTCGTTGTCGTCGCTGCGACCGCTGACTTTGGCACGTTCCAGCATACGACGGATGAGTTCCTCGCGAGGAACATCGAGGCGCACCATGCAGGTGAGGGTGCGACCATGTTTGGCAAGCAGTTTGTCGAGCACTTCGGCTTGGGCGACATTGCGAGGGAATCCGTCGAAAAGGATACCCTTAGTGTCGCGGGCGATGGCGTTGTCAATCATCTCGATAACGATGTCGTCGCTCACCAGTTGTCCGGCATCCATGATGCTTTTAATACGTTTGCCGAGTTCGGTTTGGTCGGCAATCTCTTTGCGGAGCAAATCGCCTGTGGAGATATGGGTGAGGCCGTATTTCTCAACGATATAGTCGCTCTGCGTACCTTTTCCTGCGCCAGGGGCGCCGAAAATAACGATATTTTTCATAGGATTTCTTCTATCGTGAATTGTGACTCGTGATTAGTGACTTGGAGGGCGGCAGCCCCCAGTCACAGGTCACTAATCACAGGTCACTCCATTTCACTGGTAATTATTTTACAGAAACAATGGTGATGTCGAACACCAGGGGGCTGTAGGGAGGAATATCTTTGCCTGCGCCACGGGCGCCATAGCCAAGGCTGGAGGGCATGACGAGGGTGAGTTCGGTGCCTTCGGGTTGACCCTTGACGCCTTCGTCCCAACCAGGGATGAGGGGCTGCTGTCCGACGACGTAGGTCATAGGCTCGTAGGGGCGCTTGTCGTCATATTTGCCGGCTTCGCGGGCGTCGGCCTCACGGCTGGAGTCGAAGATGGTGCCATCGAGCAGACGGCCGGTGTAGTCAATCGAGACGGTCTTGCCGGCTTCGACCTTGGGGCCGTTGCCTTTCTGCTTCACGATGATGTAAAGACCGCTGGCGGTGGGCTTGGCGGTGATGTTGTTGTCGGCGATGTATTTGGCCAACAGTTCGGGCTCATCTGCCTGCATCTTGTTCATCTGTTCGATGAGGTTGGCCTGTTCCTGTGCGAGTTCTTCCTTGGTCACGATGTCCTGGAGGCTGATCTCATAGTAGAACATCTGGCCTTCGCCTCTCTTGTACATGGGGGGCATCTGGTTGTCTTGGAGGAAGTTTCCGACAGAGTCGGCGGGGATGGCGAACACGGCCTTTTCGCCCGTGTGCATCATGAGGAGACCTTCCTGGATGTCGCCTTTGAACATGGGGCTCTCAGCAACCTGGAAGATACGGTCGGGGTGACCCACATTGGAGAACAGGGTGTCGTCTCCCAGACGCAGCAGCAGCTCGCCAACCAGCAGGTCGCCCGTCTGAGGCTGGGCACCGTCCTTGTTGGTGACTTCGAATCTGTACTTCAAACCGTTCTCAGTGGTCTTGAACCTGTCGGAGTTGCAAGCCGTCAGAAAAGCGGCGCAGCTCATTGCCATAGCGGCAATAATAAAAAGCTTTTTCATTTGATTTAAAAATTATAATTGTTATCTTACTTTATTTTATTTTATTTTATTAATATTATCTATTTTATATATGACCACGGTGCGCGAAGCAACCCTGTCGCCGTCTCCCACCACTCCGTAGGCGCTGTTGGAGGGAGCCACGAGGGTGGCCTTGCTGCCGTAGCTGAGTTTCGTCAACAATTGGTCGAGGGCCACGGCACCTTGGCTGCGACCCACCACCACGGTGTCGACCTGATGGGTGTAGAACGCCGTGCCGTCGAGGGCTTCAAGCCTGTAGTGCACCTCCACGCGGTCGTCGTTGGCTATGGCCGTGCTGGAGCCTTGATCCGTAACCATATAGAACGCCCCGCAAGGCAGCTTCTCCATCGTCCAGCCGTGTCGCTGGATGTAGCTCTCTATCTGGGTGTTCTCTGATTGGATGACCACGCGGTTGGCGTTTATCATATTGTCTTTGAACCCCGTGCCGCTGTTTTCGCTGAGGTCGATGATGGGGGTGTTGTCCCCGCATGACGCAAACATGAGCATCGTGGCCATGCCTACGATGATCAGCAGGCTCTTGAGGGCCTTGCCTCCCAAGCCGAGCAGTTTCTCCACCGTGGCCAAAGCCTCGGCAAAGGGCATATTGCAGGTGGCTCCTGCGGCCTTGGTGTGCCCGCCGCCTCCGAGCTCTCGGGCAAGGAGGTTCACGTCCACATCGTATTTGGATCGGAGGGATACCTTGGTGCGGCTCGGCTCCTCGCGCAGCAGGGCGCCCACCTCTATGTCCCTCATCATCAGGGTGTAGTTCACCAGCCCTTCCATGTCCTCGCCCCCAACGCCGTAGCGTTTCTGGTCGTCGAGGGAGAAATAGAACAGGGCGGTTTTCTGTTCGGGGTATATACGCAGGCGCTCGTTGATGGCAAATCCGTAGAAGCGCATGCGGTTGACACTGAAAGTGTTGATGATTCGGTTGTGAATATCGGCAGGGTTGATGTCGTAAGCCACCAGCTTTGCGGCAGCCTCAAAACAGCTGGGTTGCTCGCAGCTGAAGGCAAAACCGCCCGTGTCGGTGCGCAGGCCCGTGTAGAGGCATGTGGCCACCTCGCGGTTCATATATCTGTCGCCCCACAAGGCCTCGGAGAACCATACCACCAGCTCGCAAGCGCTGGAAATATCGGGGTCGGAAACCACCGTGTCGAACTGCTCGAGGGCGGGGGAGTGGTGATGGTCGACGAGGATTTTGAAGGCCGAAGCGTTGAGCAAATCGCCTTGGAGGAAATCGATGCGTGAGGCGGTGTTGAAATCAACGCCAATGATAAGGTCGGCCTCGGCTATGCGTTGCTGGCAGAGCTGCAGCTGGGTGTCGCCCGAGAGTATCCGCCCGCTGGCAGGCATCCAGCCGAAATTGGCGGGGCAACCGTTGGGAAGGATGGGAGTGACGGATTGTGCGCCCGAGGCACATTGATCCACCAGCAAAGTCATGCCCAAAAGGCTGCCACAGGCATCCCCGTCGGCATTCATGTGCGACAAAAGCACGATGTTTCGTGCCTCGGCGATTCTTTGTCGCACCACGTTTATCTGCTGGTTGTCAAATTCTTTGGCGTACATCCCGTTCTTTGTGTTATTTTTTATCAATTTGCAAAAATACTACTTTTTTATTAATTACAATATTTTTTTAGGGAAATAATTTGCAAGGGTGCAATAACAGGTTGAATAAGCCCTTTTTCAGTCTTCTCAATTAAGGTCTCAACAAAAATATCCGACAATATATCCGTGAACTCGCGAGGCGTGGTCGCGACCGAATGGGAGTCCCGAAGGGATGCGAAGCACAATGTCCATAAAAAAATATTTTCGAAAATTCGCGGTCATTCCCGGTCATTTTCGTTTTCCAAGTCTTGTGCGGCTCCCGCCCAATTTTCAATTCTCAATTCAAGCCGGCTCCCGCCCTCCCAGTCACCAGTCACTAATCACCAGTCACCAGTCACTATTTTAACATTTCTCCTTCTTTTGTCGCTTTTTTGTGCTTCACTTGCTGCTCACTTACAGAGCGAACCATAAGCGAACCATAAGCGAAGGATATCCGAACCATATCCGAGCCATATCTGCGGCTGTATTTTAATATGTTTTAACATATTTGTTAAATCGCTCGGCATAAAAATTGAAATGTGATTTTAGAGCGTCCCCTCGGGACGCGATTCTCTCGTCACACATACCCCACACATCGGAGAAATGGCGAACAAGACAGAGATCCCCATGCCGTAGGTATGGGATAGCCTTTTTTGGATGGAGAATGAAAAATGAAAAATCCGGCACCGTCCAATTCTCAATTCATAAAGTCCGATACCTGACGGCATCGTGAAACAAACACCACACAACATACCAGCCATAGGAATGGCTGGCTACCAATGTTTGACCCCTACGGGGTCTGAGCTCCTTTTAGATGACAGTTGAAAGATGTCAGATGAAAGTGGCTGCCGCCTTCGTTTTCGTTTACGGTTTACGTTTCGTAACACAGGTAATTCGTTTCATACCGGAATGCAGTTCTTAACTCTT
>JAZUIX010000106.1:0-21573 GCA_045642445.1 Bacteroidales bacterium
ATTCTGTTGGTCAAGTCGGAACTGCTGCTGGTTCTTGCGGGGGTCCCGTCGGTCAGTGTATAGTTCTCGTTGCACGACCAACAGTATTGCAATCCGATACCGTAGGGATTGTAGGTCGAATCGCAGTCGTGAGGGTGTAAATCGCAATGATTTGTCCATCCCAATTCCTTAATGGGGGTGTTGGGGTGGAAGCCCCAGTGTGAAGATTCATCCTCCCTTGAGTATTTTAGAATCGCACGGCCAGCCGTTGCGGAAACATTCTCATCGTATGATGGGCAGCGCAATTCAATACGGATATCATCCATATACGAATGTTCCATAGTTATGCACACAGAACTTATATCGCTCTCAGACCTGATTGTGAGGTCGTCACTAAATTCGTCGATTTCGATTACCTGCTCAGCATGGGGGCGGCTGCAATAAGGACCGTCGGGGATATATTTTCTGCTGTTATTCTCTTTGGTATATATGTAAGGAAACAAACTTGTGTATAATAGCAACGTGGCATTATCGTCGGCGAATGAGGACCGCACGATGCTTGAGTCAGCATTGCTGATTGTGGGCAATTCGCTTATGTCGCGGATAGGATTGCCCGAGATGCGCACTTGAACGAGCGCTGGCTCCCCCAAAGCATGTCCGTTGGAATCAGCCACATACAAGCATACATTATATACATTTATTTTTTGGAAATAATCTATACGTAGCGACGACTCCCCATATCCTGTGAGCGTGTCAACACCGTCAATGGTCCATTTGAAAAAAGTAAGGCTGTCGTTCATGGGCACAGCAGCCGACGAATCTTGATATACCTCATGTCCATGTAGTACAATGCCTTGTCCGTAGCAAAGACCTGCAATATCAACAACTCCGATGCTGTCCGAACCATTCCATAGAGTTTCTTGCCGCAAGACCCCTTGTCCGATAATGGCGCCGGTTTGAAAATCGACACGGTCGTACACCGAATCAACGACCGCCACAAAAGAATTGACGTCTTGAGCCTTCGTGAAACCATAAAGGGAGACAAACAACCAGAGATAAAAATAATGTCTTTTCATTGTGATTCGTGTTTGCTTTGTAATATAGACGGCGAAGGTCTGTTTTGGTTACGATTTTTAACAATATTTAAATATTTTTAACATGTTTGATAACGATTTTGTGCAAAAATTGCCGAATCATGTATTCTCGCTCCTGCCGACTATTTGTGTGATATTTGTGGATTGTGTCTTTGCACCTTCAAAGATTCACCCCTGCTTTTAGTGGCGAGTTTCGCCCGTTCCTTAGTCGGGTTTGTTTGTGAAACTCGCTGCAAAAGTACAAAAAAAAATTTATATAAATCCGTGTATTGCACGATCCTGCATGATTCTGCACGATTTTGCACGATTCGTCACGATTGGTCATGATTTTTTGGGGTCACTAATTGTTCAAATTATGCGAATCGCACGAACGTTTGTTGGATTTTTGGGGTCTCGAATAGTTCGAATAGTTCGAATGGTGAATAGTGATTAGTGACTTGTGAATTGTGATCTGGCAATGCAAGGGGGCGACAGCCAATTTTCAATTCTCAATTTTTATACGTTCACCATTTAACGTTTCTTCTTGTTTTGTCGCTTTTTTGTGTTTTTTTTGCTGCTCGCTTCGGGGACGAACAATAAACGAACCATAAGCGAAGAATATACGAGCCATATCCGAACCATATCTGTTGTTGTATTTTAATATATTTTAACATATTTATTAAATCACTCGGAGCGAAAATTAGGGGTGTTTTCAATTCAAAGAAGTGTATTTTGAAACACTTTTGCACCAAATTGATGATGTAAGTGTGTGTTTGATATACAAAGAGGGGTGGTTTACGCCCACTCTCCCTCTGTTCAAAAAAATGTGAGCCTCATTTTGGTTGTTTTTGAGTGAGAAAATGTTCGTTTCTTCGCAACAGTCGTTTTCTCGCCTCGGCATAGAGAAAGCAAGCTTTCCCTCTGCTCTCGGCTTAACGAAAACGTTCGTTTCTTCGCAACAGTCGTTTTCTCGCCTCGGCATAGAGAAAGCAAGCTTTCCCTCTGCTCTCGGTTTAACGAAAACGTTGTAATGATATTGTCGTTTTTGATGAAACAAAACTGCCTCATTTATACGGTAGGATTGTATCTGCGGATTGATTCCGCCAACGCTTTTGCAAAAGGGGGCAGGGATTGCAATGGTGGCAAGACCTGCCCGTCTTGCTTTGGGCTATTTCTTGATGAGTTTCGTATGCTTCACCTGACCTGTGGAGGTGTGGATTTTGACGATGTAGGGGCCCTGGGGGAGGTCGGAAATGTCAAAAGTGGCGGTATGATAAGAAGCAAGTGGGCGGCCAGCCATGTCGAAGAGTTCAATGGTGATGTTTTCATCAGAAAGGCCTTGTATCTGCACCTTGCCCGTGGTGGGGTTGGGATAGACTTCGATTTTTGCATCAGCCACTTCACTCACGCCCAGGTTGCAGTCCTCCACGAGTTTGCTGGCAAACTGGCCCCAGTAGCTGTCGGCCAGATAGGCGTCGACATGGCCGCAGGGAACTACGATGCTGTCGAGGTTTGTACCATCCAGGCATCCATCGAGTGTCGTGGCAGGGGGCAGGGTGTTACGCAGTCGCAGCATCTTCAACGGCTGTTTGTAAAAAGCATCCATTTCGATAGTATCCACAGGTGCGGAGAAGGTGAGACGTTTCAGTTTTCCTCTGTAGTCGCCGCTGAAGGCGTTCTGCCTTACCACGCGCAGCGTCGGGGGCAGGGTCATCTTCGAGAAGGAACAGTTGCCAAAGGCGCATGTGTCTATCACTTCGACGGCATTTCCCCAAGTCACGTTCGACAAGGCGTTGCACATGAAGAACGCGCCTTCAGGGACGATACGCAGGCCGTCGGGTATGTCAATCGACGACAGGCGGCTGCAACTCTGGAAGCAGCCCTCGCCCATAGAGTCGAGCGTGGCAGGCATGCCCACGCGGGTGAGAGATTGGCAGTAGTAAAACGCATATTCGTCAATAGAATGCAGCTGGCTCGGCAAGTCGATGCTCGCCAGCGAACTGCCGTTGAATGCTTCATTGCCGATGGTGGTCACACCATTGGGGACGTTTACATACTTGACATTACTGTTGCCACCGAAGCCGTTGAGATAACGCAAAGTGTTCGGAAGAAACACGGAATCGGCGCTCTTATGGCACGAAACGAGTGAATCGCCGCCAGTGGAGTATATCATCATCCCGTCCATATAATAGTGCGTGTTGCCCTCGGCGATGGAGAGATTGTTGAGGGCAGGGCAGTTCACGAAAGGTCCAGGAGCGATATGCGTTACCGACGAGGGGATGACAATGTTGTTCAAACGCTGATTGTCCACAAAGGCCCAGTAGCCGATGCTTGCAAGGCCTTCGGGGAGCGTCACGCTGGTGATGTTGTGGCAATAGGCGAAAGCGTTGGTGGCCAAGTGACGTGTGTTCTGCGGCAACGTGACGTTTCCGCTTTTGGTCATCAGACATTCCACAAGGGTGGTGGTGTCCTTGCTGAAAAGCATCCCGTCCATCGACATGAAGTTGGGGTTGTTTTCGTCTACGCTGATGGCGTTGAGGTTGTTTGCAGCAAAGGCCATAGGCCCAATAGCCGCTACCGAGGCAGGCAGGGTGATGGACGATGGACCTGTGGCGAGCAGGAAACAGCCCCTTTTTATCTCCGTGACCGACGAAGGGATGGTGATGCCCGAGAGAGAAGCATAGTAGAATGCCTCCTTGCCTAAAACAACAACATCGTATGTGGTGCCGTTGTAGGTGACAGTGGCGGGGATGGTGATGTTGCCCGAGTAAGGGGTGCAATCCTGTTTGCCAATCACCTCCACAGTGCGGTTTTCTGGGGATAGAACGTGGTAACCTATTCCTCCGGACATGAAATTTTGGGCCTGCGAGGCGACAGTCAGGGTGAGCACGGCGATGAGCGTCAAAAGGATCTTTGTGTGTTGCATAGTTTTGTTCTTTTTGGAGTCCTAATTTGTTTTTTCGCCATATCGGGTGGGTAGAACTCCATAATCCGCTCAGACTGACGTGTTTTTGCAAATTCGAGAGCCGTCGTCAACCCTCAAATGCGCTGCAAAGGTACAAAATTTTTTTGAATTATTAGAACAATATTTATGTCCGCGAATATTATCATGTGGGTTCTACTGTATGCAAAGCGACAAAAGACAAGAGATGTTGTACATAACTATTTGATATTGACTTCATCCGGTGTCTTTCGTAGCTATCCATTTTCAACTAAAATATCCGTGAATGACATAAAAAAATTGGCGTAAAACACCCATCTTAGTGTGTCAAAAACATACCCTTAGTGTTCAAAAAATGGCATATCAGTGGTCAAAAATGGCCTCTCAGTGTGTCAAAAAGCACCTATTTTTTGCTCCGGGCGATTTAACAAATATGTGAAAAATCGTTAAAATATAGTCGCCAATGTTGCTTTGATATTGCTTTGATATTGTTCCCCTATTGTTCCTCTATTGCTTTACCGGAAGAGAACCCACGGAGAAAGCACAAAAAAGCAGCAAAGAACGAAGAAATGTTAAAATGAATGATGAATTAAGAGTGGGCTGCCGCTTTTTTAATTGAAAATTGAAAATTGAGAGTTGGCTGCCGCCCCCTTGTATTGTCAGTTCACAGATTACAATTCACCGATCAAATTTTTATAGCGTCCCCTCGGGACGCGACACTCTCTCCACTACATACCCCAAACACCAGGCATGCGGCTTGATGTGTGGGGTTAAAGCACATATTGTGAGGATGTCCCGCTGGGACATGAGTGATTCGATGGCTCCCGCCCAATTCTCAATTTTCCATTTTCCATTTTCAATTCTCAATTCCGCTAAAGTGTGGGGTACAAGATGCAAAAATGTATCTGCGTGCAGACGGCACGCTCCAAAATGTGGTAGATAGGGGTGTTGACGAGGTTGTTGCAGAAAAGTCTTCACCTCGTGTGTGCTTAGGTATATGTGCAGATACATAAGAGACGTGCAAATTAAAGATATAAAGTGTTTTATGTGTAATGTCTCTTGTCACTTTTGCATAAAATAACGCGATTTTGAAAATTTTGATTGGTGACTTGTGATTAGGTGGCTGCCGCCCTCCCAGTCACTAAGTTTCTCGATAACCAATAACCGATAACCAATAACCATTACCCCTCCTCGGCTTAACAAAAAAGTTACTTTTTTTTGTCTGATTGGGAAAAATTGTGTATATTTGCAATTTATTATATAATATAACAATAAACATATATTTTTGATATGCAAAGAGATAATGTTATTTTCGATCTCATCCAGAAGGAGAGAGAACGTCAGACAAAAGGCATCGAGCTTATTGCGTCTGAGAATTTTGTCAGCGATCAGGTGATGGAGGCTATGGGCTCCGTCATGACCAACAAATATGCTGAGGGCTATCCTGGAAAGCGCTATTACGGCGGCTGCCAGATTGTGGACCAGAGCGAGACTATCGCTATCGAGCGCGCCAAGCAGCTCTACGGTGCCTGCTGGGCCAACGTGCAGCCCCACAGCGGCGCACAGGCCAACATGGCCGTGTTCCTGGCCTGCTTGAACGCTGGCGACACTTTCATGGGCATGGACCTCAACCATGGTGGCCACCTCAGCCACGGTTCCCCCGTCAACTTCTCCGGCATCAACTATAAGGTGGTTGGTTATCAGGTGAAGGAAGAAACCGGCACCGTCGACTACGACGATATGGAGAAGAAGGCTCTCGAATATCATCCCAAGCTGATCATCGGCGGCGGTTCTGCTTACAGCCGTGACTGGGATTGGGAGCGTATGCGCGCCATCGCCGACAAAATCGGCGCCATCCTCATGGGCGACATCAGCCACCCCAGCGGCCTCATCGCCAAGGGCTATCTGAAGAACGCCGTGAAGTATTGCCACATCGTCACCACCACCACCCACAAGACCCTCCGCGGACCTCGCGGCGGTATGATCCTGATGGGTCAGGATTTCGACAATCCTTGGGGCAAGACCACTCCTAAGGGCGAAATCAAGAAGATGAGCGCCCTGCTCGACAGCGCTGTGTTCCCTGGCACCCAGGGCGGCCCGCTGGAGCATGTTATCGCCGCTAAGGCTGTGGCCCTCGGCGAGGCTCTGACCGACACTTACGACCAGTACATCCAGCAGGTGATGAAGAACGCCAAGGTGATGTGCGAGGCCTTTATGGAGAAGGGTTACAAGGTTATCAGCGACGGTACCGACAACCACCTGATGCTGGTCGATCTCCGCACCAAGTTCCCCGATATGACTGGTAAAGAGGCTGAAAACGCCCTCGTTGCTGCCGACATCACCATCAACAAGAACATGGTGCCTTTCGACAGCCGCAGCGCCTTCAAGACCTCCGGTCTCCGCGTCGGAACGCCCGCTATCACCACTCGTGGCTTGAAAGAGAACGAGATGAAGGGTGTTGTCGACCTTATCGACACCGTGCTCTGTAACCCCACCGAAGAGGTTATTGCCAAGGTTCGCGGCACCGTCAACGAGATGATGCAGAACCGTCCTCTCTTCGCCTGGTAGTAGGATAATGAGATTTGTGAAAAGTGAAAAGTGATATGTGAAACACATACTTTTCACTTTTCACATTTTACAATTCTTAATTCTCAATTTTCAATTCTCAATTTTCAATGAATATTCTTGTTACCGGCGGTGCCGGATTTATAGGCTCCCACACATTGATAGAACTTTATGCGGCAGGACATACTGCCGTGGTAGTAGACAACCTCAGCAATTCCTGTCCCATCTCTTTGCGTCGCACAGCCAAGATTATCGGCGTTGATGAGATTCCTTTCCACCAGGTCGACATCCGCGACCGCGAAGGACTGAACAAGGTGATGGAACAGTATCGTTTTGATGCCTGCATCCATTTTGCGGGTCTCAAGGCGGTGGGCGAGAGCGTGGCCAAGCCGTGGGAGTACTATGACAACAATATCGCCGGCACGTTGGTGCTGCTCGATGTGTTGCGTCAGCATGGTTGCAAGAATATCATCTTCTCCTCCAGCGCCACCATCTATGGCGACCCCGAGGAGATTCCCATCACCGAGGCATGCCCCAAGGGCCAGTGCACCAACCCTTACGGTTGGACGAAGAGCATGTTGGAGCAGGTGATGATGGATATGCAGAAGGCCGACCCCGAGTGGAACGTGGTGCTGCTGCGCTATTTCAACCCCGTGGGTGCCCACCCAAGCGGCACCATAGGCGAGAACCCCAACGGCATACCCAACAACCTGATGCCCTACATCACACAGGTGGCTGTGGGCAAACGTGCGGAACTGGGCGTTTTTGGCAACGACTACAACACCCCCGACGGCACTGGTGTGCGCGACTACATACATGTGGTTGATTTGGCTCGCGGACATGTGTGCGCGCTCAAAGCCATCGAACGTAAATGCGGCTTGGGTATATACAACCTGGGTACGGGCCATGGCTACAGCGTGTTGGATATGGTCAACGCCTTTGTGAAGGTGAACGGTGTGGATGTGCCCTACAGCATCAAACCCCGTCGCCCGGGCGACATTGCCACCTGCTACAGCAATCCCGACAAAGCCGAGAAGGAACTGGGTTGGAAGGCTCAGTACGGCATTGAAGAGATGGTGCGCGACAGTTGGAACTGGCAGCGTCAGAATCCCGACGGATTCACCGAGTAGGTGGGTCTAAACAGATCAAAAAAGTATGAAAAAAAATAACCGAAATATTCATCGGCTGATGGTGGCGATAAGCCTCCTTGCCACAGCGATACTCGTCCCTTACAGGGGCTCGGCGCAAGCCTCGGGAATGCAGGGCACGGAGTTTTGGACAGGTTTTCTGTATCATTCGGCGGCATCATACAACCCTCCGATGCGCGATGTGTTCCAGTTGTGCTTCATACCGTTGCGCGATTGTGATGTTGTTGTATCCCATGCTCCAACCTCTTTCCGCACCACCAACGAGGGCTTGGTGCCTGTTTATCCCGACTCCATTATTGTGCATCTCGTTGCCGACTCGGCCACATTTCTGACCCTCGCCAATGGGCCCGACTTGATGTCGAATGTGTTTGTACCTGTGCCGCAGGGCATCCATGTCTCCAGCACGGACACCATATCGCTCTTCACTTTTGCGAACACCATAGACCTTGACACCCTCAACGACAATGAGAGCGGCGAGATGGAGATGGCCGCTGTGTGGCCTGTGGACAAACTGGGGTGCGACTACTTTGTCAATGTCTACAAGAACACCATTGGTGGACATAATCCCGAAATACTTGTTGTGGCGGCAGAGGATAGTGTGAATGTGACCATTTCGGCTTCGGTGGACGGGACAGTGCCCGCGGTGACACATACCCTCCGCTTGGGCGAGGTGGTGAGAGTGTTCGGCCCCGAGGCGGCGGGACGACATGTCACCTCGGAGGGTGGGAAACGTATTGCCGTGATATCGGGAGTGGGGAATATCTACATTCCCGCAGGCATGTTGTCGGCAGATCGTATTTTTGCCTCCATGCCCCCGACTGGCTATTGTGGCAGGCAGTTTCTCCTTGCCGTCACCCCGAACCGTCTCAACGACAGGGTGCAAGTGATGGCCTTTGCCGACAATACCACCGTAGCCCTTGACGGCGTACCTGTCACAACCCTTTCACAAGGCCAGACATACGAGTTTGAGATAGACACAAATCATGTTGCCTCGTGGCTCGAAAGTTCGCAACCTGTTTCGGTGTGCGTATACCTCACGGGGTCGCGCTATGGTAATGCGGACACGTTGCAAAATTCTCCAGGCAGTTATAGCGGCGATCCGTCCATGTATCCGCTATGCCCTGTGGAACAATGGTATAATCAGTCAAGTTTCTTTTCTTACAACTACCCATATCATGCCAATGTGGTGCTGGGAATGCCCACGATGACATTTTATCCGCACAATTTTGTAGGCATAGCCACGCGGACCCAGCATATCGCGGGGATGACGTTGGACGGGGTGTGCATAGATACGGCTTTCCACACCTTACCCTACGACGCGGAATATAGCTATGCCAGGATGAGGGTGAGCGGGGGAACACATCGTTTGCAAAACACGTTGGGTCCTTTTGAAGCCCACGCCATCACCCTCAAGAATTGCTCCGCCATAGCTTCGGCCACGGGGTGGGCAGCGATAGAGACCCCTCAGGTGCTGCATCAATCTTTGGAGTTCTGCCAAGACGATGAGATAACCCTCAACCTTGCCGAGTTCACAGATTTCGACCCACAATTTCTCCCCAATTGGGATTTGGGAAACGGGACAACGATGCAGGGAGCCTCGGTGACGTTGACACCAACGATGGAGACGGAATATTTGATAACCGTGCTCTTTCAACATGCCCCATGCCTCCATACTGTTGACACACTCCATCTTAAGCTCGAGATCCATCCCACGTATCGGGAGGATGTTTTCGACACGATCAATCTTGGTCAGACCTATCGTTGGCAGGGACGTATGCTTACCCAAGCGGGTGATTATCCCCTGCATTTTCTCACCAACGATGGTTGTGACAGCCTCGTCACCCTTCATCTCGAAGTCAATACAGATACGCAGGAATGCCTCATCTATGTTCCCAATGTGTTCACACCGGATGAAGAAACAAACAATTTGTTTGGTGCGGTGGGCTCGAATGTAGGCACTTTCAGCATCTCCATTTTTACACGGACGGGCAATCTGGTGTGGCATGCCGATGATATTCAAGCCCGATGGGACGGCACACATAGGGGAAAACCTTGCACCCCTGCCTCATACGCCTACATTATCAAATACTCCTCGGTAATGTCGCCCAAAAGCATACAAACCATCGTGGGACAAGTGCTTTTGCTCCGATAACGGAGAATACTGACATATCTTCAATATTGAATCACTATTTTATGCCATTTTGGCAGATTTTGAGTGTTGGCTTTATTCTTGTAAGAGGGGAGGTGTTGAAACAAATATAGCAGAATGATATTCCGATAAACATTCAAACCATAACAATATGAATCTAAACAATTTTACAATCAAGTCGCAAGAAGCTGTGCAGAAAGCGCAAGAAATTGCTATGACACGGCAACATCAGGCCATAGAGCCATGTCATCTGCTCAAAGGTATTTTGTGCGAGGACGAGAACGTGACGCCTTATCTGTTGAAAAAATTGGAGGTGAATCCCACGCGGCTCTCGCAGCAGCTGGATGGTATTATTGAGCGCCTACCCAAGGTGAGTGGAGGCAATCAGTATCTGAGCAACGATGCCAATCAGGCGCTGCTCAAAGCCTCACAATTGGCTAATGAGATGGGCGATGATTTTGTCTCCATAGAGCACCTGCTTTTAGGTCTGGCCGCAGGACATGATGCGGTGGCAAAGTTGTTGAAAGAGTCGGGGGTGAGCGAAAAAGGATTGCGCACAGCTGTTGCCGATTTGCGCAAAGGCAGCAAGGTGGGTAGCCAAAGTGCCGAGGAGAGTTACAACGCCCTCAACAAGTATGCCAAGAACCTCAACCAGTTGGCTCAGGCAGGAAAACTGGACCCTGTGATTGGACGAGACGAAGAGATACGCCGTGTGTTGCAGATTCTGAGTCGCCGCACAAAGAACAACCCCATTCTTATCGGAGAACCAGGTGTGGGAAAGACAGCTATAGCCGAAGGCTTGGCGCACAGAATAGTAGGAGGCGACGTGCCGGAGAATTTGAAGAGCAAGACATTGTTCAGCCTCGATATGGGAGCCTTGATCGCGGGTGCGAAGTACAAGGGCGAGTTTGAGGAGCGACTGAAGAGTGTAATCCGTGAAATAAACGAGGCTGATGGCGAGATAATCCTTTTTATCGATGAGATACACACCCTTGTCGGAGCTGGTGGGGGAGAAGGGGCTATGGATGCTGCCAATATCTTGAAACCCGCCTTGGCCCGAGGAGAACTGCGAGCCATAGGGGCCACCACTTTGGCCGAGTATCAAAAATATTTTGAGAAAGACAAGGCCTTGGAGCGTAGGTTTCAGAGTGTGTTGATTGACGAACCCGATGTGAACGACACCATCAGTATTTTGCGTGGATTGAAAGAGCGCTATGAGGTACATCACAAGGTCCGTATCAAAGACGAGGCTATTATTGCTGCGGCAGAGCTGAGCAACAGATATATCAGTGACCGTTTTTTGCCCGACAAAGCCATCGACCTTATCGACGAGGCTGCAGCCCGTTTGAGAATGGAGATAGATTCGGTCCCAGAGGAGTTGGACGAGTTGGAGCGCCATATCCGCCAGCTTGAGATTGAACGTGAAGCCATCAAACGTGAGAATGATTACGACAAACTTGCCCAATTGGCTAAAGAAATAGGCGAACTCAGCGAGCAGCGTAATCAGATGAAGGCCCGTTGGCAGAGCGAGAAAAACATTGTCGAGGGTATTCAGACCGAAGTCAAGAACATCGAGAGTTTCAAATTCGAGGCCGAGCAGGCAGAACGTATGGGCGACTACGGCAAGGTGGCAGAGTTGCGCTATGGCCGTATCAAAGAGGCAGAGAATCATGTGGAGGAATTGAAAAAACAGCTCAAAGAGATGCAGGCCGACAATGCGATGATCAATGAGGAGGTGGACTCGGAGCAGATTGCCGAGGTGGTGTCGAAATGGACAGGCATCCCGGTGACCCGTATGTTGCAGAGCGAGCGAGAGAGACTTTTGCACCTCGAAGACGAACTGCACAAACGTGTTGTGGGTCAGGACGAGGCCATCAGCACCATCGCTAATGCTATTCGTCGCAGCCGCACAGGCCTCAGCGATGGTCGCAAACCTATTGGCAGTTTCTTGTTCTTGGGCACCACGGGTGTGGGCAAGACCGAGTTGGCAAAGGCTTTGGCCGAAGTGCTTTTTGATGATGAGGATATGATGGTGCGCATCGACATGAGCGAATATCAAGAGCGTCACAGTGTCTCACGCCTCATCGGAGCGCCTCCGGGCTATGTGGGCTATGATGAGAGTGGCCAACTTACTGAGGCTGTGCGTCGCAAACCCTATAGCATCGTCCTTTTCGATGAGATAGAGAAAGCCCATCCCGATGTTTTCAACACCTTGTTACAAGTGTTGGAAGATGGAAGACTCACTGACAACAAAGGCCGCACTGCCGATTTTAAAAACACGGTCATCATCATGACTTCCAACATGGGCAGCGACATCATTCGCGAACATTTGGACGGTAATGTCAGCATCACCGATTACGAGTTGGAGGAAACCAAGAATGCGGTGATGGATTTGCTCAAACAGTCGGTGCGACCCGAATTTGTCAACCGTATTGACGAGATTGTGATGTTCCGCCCCTTGACCAAAAGCCAGATTCGTTCCGTGGTGAAGATTCAGCTGGACATTGTTGCCAAGATGTTGGAGAAGAACGAGGTGCTCATCAGTGCCACCGAAGAGGCCCTTGATCATTTGGCCGATATAGGCTACGACCCCGCCATGGGTGCCCGTCCTGTCAAACGTGTCATCCAGCGCGAGATCCTCAATGAGTTGTCACGTGAGATTTTGGAAGATAAAATCAAAACCAACGACACCGTCATCATTGATGTCATCGACGGACATTTCTGCTTCTACAACCCGTCATTCAATACCAACTCTCCGTCTGCATAGACTGCATAATTGCGGTGCATCAGCCAGTCGCCGACATTGACATAGACAGCACTATTGCCATTGTCGGCGCTGATGTTTCTCACCAGTGGGGTGTGGCGGTGTCCGAAGACACAGTAGTCAATCTTTTCGTTTTGCAGTCTTTGGCGACAATAGATGACGATGCCCTCTTTGTCGTCGCCCTGATATTCGAAAATCTTGGGATTGTGTTTGATGTGTCCTTTTCTGCTGTTGCGGCTCCAACCTGTAGCCACACCGAAAGTGGCCCACTCAGGCAGGAGGGAGAACATCTTTTGGTTGAATTTGTTGCGGAAAATCCATCTCAGCACATCGTATTTCTTGTCCTGGTGCCCCAGTCCGTCGCCATGACCCACCAAGAAACGTTTTCCGTCAAAATCTATGATATCTGGCTCGTCGTGCATAGTGATGGACATCTCATTTTGCAGATAATCAAACATCCACATATCGTGGTTGCCGATAAAAAAGTGCAGTTTGATACCGGCATCGGCCATCTCTGCCATACGTCCCAACAGGCGGATATGCCCACGGGGAACGACATACTTATAGGTGAACCAGAAGTCGAACATGTCGCCTAAAAATACAATGGTGTCGGCATCCTCTTTCATCTTGTCCAACAGGGTGCAGAGCTCCTTCTCGCGCGAGCGAGAGTCGTTGCCTGCACCCAGATGGGCGTCGGTGATGAAATATAGTTTTTTACATGCCATTGTTGTAGCGCAGGTGTTCTACCGTGTTTTTGAAATTGAGCGTGTGAGGATTCTCGGGCAGACTCTCTTCCAACCCTTGTAGCACGAGGTCGTAGTATTCAAAATTGACCTCGGGATTGACCAACGGGTGGTTCACGTTGAAAGGTTTGTACAAAGCGATAATCGTGGCCAAAGATCCCATATTCTCTTCGATAAAGTTGAAAACATAGTTCTGCTGATCCAAGTATGTGGCCATGTATATGGAATCGGTCGCTTGATGAGCCGCATCGTATTCTTTTTCGCTGATTTTCCCTTCTGCCAAAAGTTGCTTGTTCTGCTTCTCCGTGGCACCAATCTCCAGGAGGGTGCTGATGCCGTCGTTGGTATAGTCCTGCAACTGCCACAGCAATTGTGACTCGCCAGCCCCTTTGAGCATATACGAACCTTGCAGATTGGCATAGTCGCCTTTGATAGAGATTGTTTCGCCTTCATCGGGCAGGAGCACCACATAGTCGTATTCGCTGACGTGGAGGTTGTAGAAAGTCTTGTACGGCATCTTGTATTTGTAGCAGAACGAGCCTTTGCTGTCCAAGGTGATGGAGTCGAGGAAGATGACCTCGTCGGGCGTGAGTTCTTCAATATAAATCACCTTTCCTGCGCCGTTTTCCAGCGTTCCTTCAATGGTGAAACTTTTGTTGTTGCACGAAATGAAAAATACTGCAACGAATAATAAAGGAAATAATTTTTTCATTTTTGTTGATATAACAGATCTAAAATGGTTATGGCTGCCATCGATTCCACAATCACGGGAATGCGCGAATAATGGTCTCGATCGTGTCTTCCATGGGGTGCCACATTGACGATGTCGCCTTCAGAAGTTCGACAATTCATACCTTCGGGGTTAGTCACCGGTTGGTGAAATCCAATATAGAACACCACGGGCATACCGTTGCTTATGCCTCCTTGAATCCCTCCGCAATGGTTGGTCTGGGTCAGAGTTTCCGCCTCGCCCTTTGTGGTCCATTGGTCGGGAAACTCATTGCGTGACAACATCCAAGCCTCGGGTGTGTCGCCCATGGTGAACGACATACATGAGGGAATGGAGAACATGGCATAGGCCAACCGTGCGTTCAATCGGTCGAAGATGGGCTCTCCCACACCTGCGGGCAATCCTTCGATGGTGCAGCAGATGTGTGGCACTGCCATTTTTGCGGCGATATGTATGTTTTGTTGGGCAAGTATCTGCTTGGCCAGAGCCCCAGCCACAACGCGGACCGCGGTCTCACGTCCCGAGGCCCTGCCGCCCCCCCTGTGGTCGCGGTGGCCATATTTTTGTTGGTAGGTATAGTCGGCGTGACCAGGACGGAAACAATCTCTCAACAACGCATAGTCCGCTTCGCGGCAATCATTGTTGCGGATAAGGAAGGCGATGGGGGTGCCGAGTGTTTTGCCCTCATAGGTGCCGCTGAGCCACTCCACCTTATCTTCCTCATGTCTCGAGGTGATGTCGCAAATCGTTGCACCGTCGCCTATGCGGCGGCGGCCCCACTCTGCATCCACAAAGTCTTGGTCTATAGCAATTCCTGCTGGGCATCCGTCAACGATGCCTCCTATGGCCGAACCGTGAGATTCGCCAAAGGTGGTCAGCCGAAATGTAGTGCCGAAACTATTCATCGAAGTCTTATTTCTTGCCACTCTTCACTTGGATGCCAGGCTGAGGCTGACCAGGCATGATTTCGAGCAACTCGACCTCGAAAATCAGGGTTGATCCGGGAGGGATCTCTCCGGCAGGTTGTTCGCCGTATCCCAATTGATAGGGGATATAGAGCGTGTACGAGGAGCCCTCGTCCATCAGTTGCAGACCCTCGGTCCAGCCGGGGATGACTTGGTTGAGCATAAATTCGATAGGCTCGCCACGCTGCACACTGCTGTCGAACACCTTGCCGTCAATCAGTTTGCCGGTGTAGTGCACCTTCACTCTGTCGGTAGCTTTGGGTTTCTTGCCGTTGCCTTTCTTTACAATCTTGTATTGCAGGCCGCTCTGGGTCTGATAGACAGATTTGTTCAGGGCGTTCTCTTCGAGGAATTTCTTGCCCTTGGCGATATTGTCGTCCTTGCTGGCCATCATTTTTTCCTGTTCCTCGCGCTGGCGTTTTTCAAATTCTTGCTGGAAACGCTGCAGCAGGGGGCGCATCATGGCTTCCGTCCAAGTGTTCTGACCTTTGTAGCAGTCAATCATCGACTGGCCTGCGGCCTGGCCGTTGATGCCGAGGTTCTGTTGGAGCCAGCTCTGATAGATGTCCTTGCCAATGGCGTATGAAGCCGAATCGTTGAAATTCTTGAGCACGATGGGACGGTACATATCGTTCATCTGCTGCTGTTTCTGATAGGCTGCTGTTGTTTCGTCAAGGGCCTTGCGAGTGCTCTCGTAGAGGTCGGCCTTAGCTTTGAGCATGTTGTAGTCGGCCTCGCTCATGGTCACTTTTCCGCGCTTGATGGTGACATCTTGTGCTGTTGCTGCCCATCCCAGGGCAACGACGGCAACGAGTAAAACAATCTTCTTCATTATTATACGTTACTAAATATTATTTCAATATAAGTTTATTACAAATAGCTATCGCGAGAGGTCCCGCGATAGCTATCTCTATCAAAAGGCTTTATCCTATTTGTACTCTTTAGGAGCCACACCGTCCATGATTTCTTTGCCGCAGATGGCCAAGGCAAGCATCTCGTTTTCGCCTTTGTAGACCTTCACGGGAGCAATCCAGCTGACGCGGTCGGTGATCATCTGCATCCATGGCTTGCTGTAGGCAATGCCGCCGGTGAGGAGGATGGCGTCCACCTTACCGTTCACAGCAGCTGCGAGGCGGCTGATCTCGAGCGACACCTGGTAGCAGAAAGCGTCGACCAGGAGCTGGCATTTTTTGTCGCCGGCAATGGCTCTCTTCTCCACGTCGTAGGCGTCGTTGGTGCCAAGGTAGGCCACGAAACCACCTTCGGCGGTGATGATTTTCTTCAGCTGAGCTTCGGTGTACTTGCCGCTGCAGGCCACCTCGACCAGTTTGTTGGCGTTGATGCTGCCGCAACGGGTGGGGGAGAAGGCGCCGAGGCCGCAGAGAGCGCGGTTCACATCCACGCAACGGCCATGTTCGTGCACACCCACGCTCACACCGCCGCCCATGTGGGCGATGATGAGGTTCAGGTCCTCGTATTTCTTGCCCAGTTCGCGGGCATACAGTTTGGCGGTCATTTTTTGGTTCAGGCAGTGCCAGATAGCACCTTCGCGACTCGGGTCGAGGTCGAAGATGGGATGGCCGGTGATCTTGGCGTAATCGGGACGCTCGTCAACGATGCCGGGGTCGGCAATGTAGGCGCAGTCAAGGCCAATCTCGCTGGCGATGGAGTCGCTGATCAGGGCACCCAGGTTGCAGGCGTGTTTGCCCTGGATACCGGCGTGGCATTCCTGTTTCATCAGGTCGTTGACGCGATAGGCACCGCTTTCGCAGGGGCGGGTGAGGCCGCCACGGCCCATAACGACGGCAATCTCGTCGGTGCCGATGCCGTGGGCTTTCAGCATGTCGAGGATGGCGCCTTTGCGGTAGTCGAACTGGTCGGCCACTTCGTGGAATTTCTGGATTTCCTCAATGGGGTGAGAAAGATTCTCGGTGAATACTTCGGTCTCGCCTTCGTAGATGGCGGCCTTGGTCGAGGTCGCACCGGGGTTGATGACTAAGGTATACTTCTTTGTGCTCATTGTTGTATTTTTTTGTTTATTATTATCTGTAAATTGTTGTCAATTTTTCAAAGTGCAAAGATAAGAAAAAAAAATGAATTATTTACGATGTCGATAATATTTAACTTTTGAAACACCAATATTTGCTTTTTAATCACATCTTTTTTCCTCTCTTCAACAGGTATGGCAGCAGCACTTGTTCCACCCCCATGGCTATATCCACAGGCTGGTAGTCTATGCGGTATTGGATAGCGTGACGTTTCAGCTCTTCGGTCTGTCGCGTCATCAGCCGGCGGTAGCTCTCTGCCACCTCGCCGGGCTGTACCTTCAGTTTGCGGCCACTCTCCAAATCTATAAATTCGGTGGGTCGGTTGGGGTAGTCGAAATCTATTTCGTGGCTGTGGTGCAGCGTGTGGAAGAACAGAATCTCGTGCTTGCAGTGGCGTAGGTGGCGCAGCGCATCCATCAGTGGGTCTTTGTCCTCGGGCTTGACCAGGGCGTCGGTGAAGATGACCACCAGCGACCTGCGGTGCAGCGACTCTGCGGTGAGGTGTAGCGCCTCGGCTATGTCGGTGCTCCGCAACGCGGCCTCGCCCTTGCGGTCGCCGGGCATAGGTTCCCGCAGCTCCTTCTCCAACATCTGCAGCACATACTGCTGGTGCACACGGCTGCTGCGACATTCCGACTGAAAGTCTATTCCGTTGCTCAACAACGAGAGCCCGAAGGCGTCCCTTTGGCGCAGCAGCAGTTCGCTTATCACCGCCGAGGCAAAACAGGCAAAGGTCAGTTTGTTGGGACTCTTCAGGTCGCCCTGTCCCTCGGTGGGCAGCAGCATCGAACTGCTGTGGTCAATCACCAGCTGGCAACGCAGATTCGTCTCCTCCTCAAAACGCTTCACAAACAGTTTGTCGGTGCGTCCGTAGAGTTTCCAGTCGATGTTGCGGGTCGATTCGCCCGTCGAATACTGCCGGTGCTCGGCAAATTCCACCGAGAAACCATGAAACGGACTTCTATGCAGCCCGGTGATAAAACCCTCTACCACTTGGCGGGCATAGAAGTCCAGCGATTTGTATTTCTCTACCTCCTCAAACATCAGCTATCTGCTACAGCAGGGCGTCCAATTTGTCGGTAAGGGTCTTTTTCTGCACACCGCCGACGCTCTTGTCCTTCAACTCTCCGTTCTTGAAAAACAACACGGTAGGCACGTTGCGGATACGGAAGCGGGCTGCGATGTCCGAACATTCTTCCACGTCGGCTTTGCCCACCACGGCACGGCCTTCATATTCGTTGGCAATCTCCTCCACCACGGGGGCGAGGGCTTTGCAGGGTCCGCACCAAGTGGCGCCAAAATCCACCATCACAACAGAGTTGTTGGCCAAAGTCTCATCAAAATTTTGTTCAGTAATGTTGATTTCCATGATTGTAATATTATTATGTTGTACTTTTTCGTGTGGGCAAAGATACTAAAAAAAAACGACACAAAAATACTCCTCTCGCAAAATATTTTTTTTAGCAACAATTTTTATTGTTAATTTGTTATCTTATAATTTATTGTAATTGAAAAAATATATATGTGCAAGATTTTGCTCAGAGGTTCGGATTTTTTTCGTATTTTTGCATTTTGAATAATTGAAAATATGAATAAGATTAAAACAATAATAAAGCATACATTTGGAGTGCTTCTCGTTGCTCTCGTAGCCTCTCCAGTTTCCGCACAAATCAGAAATACCTCCGATAGCGAGGCCGAAGTCATGGTCGACCAGTTTGTCGCCAATTACGACAGTCTGCTCAACTCCTACGTCATGTCGAAATACGCCTCCAATCACAGACAGAGGGGCTCCATCGGCAACACAGCCTCTTTCGACCTTATCCCCGATTCGGTCATAGCCCGTCGCCTGGCATCGCTCCACACCGTCATACCCATGACCTTCAACAGCCAGGTGCGCTCCTACATCCGCATGTACCTCAACCGTATGAGCTCGCGCATGGACGTCATGCTCACCCTTGCCGAATACTACCGGCCGCTCTTTGAGGAGTCGCTGGCCCGCTACGGGGTGCCCGAAGAACTCAAATACCTCACCATCGTCGAGTCGGCCATGAACCCCCAAGCCACCTCGCGCGTGGGTGCCGCGGGTCTCTGGCAGTTCATGTATACCACAGGCAAAAACTACGGCCTCGAAGTCAACTCGTTGATCGACGAGCGCCGCGACCCCTACAAATCCAGCGATGCCGCCGCCCATTACATCCACGACCTTTACGGCATCTTCCACGACTGGACCCTGGCCATAGCCGCCTACAACTGCGGCCCCGGCAACATCAACAAAGCCATCGCCCGTTCTGGCGGCAAACACGACTTTTGGGAAATCTACGGCTACCTCCCCCGCGAAACCCGTGGCTATATTCCCGCCTTCATCGCCGCCACCTACGTCATGAACTTCTACTCCGACCACGGCCTGCGCCCCTCGCGCATCAACATACCACTCCGCACCGACACCGTCATGGTTGAGCGCAACATGCTCTTCTGCTTCGTCAGCCAGTACACCGGTGTCAGCATGAGCGAGCTCCGCACCCTCAACCCGCAGTACCGTGCCGACATGATCCCCGGCGAAGGAGGCTCATATCCCCTCTGCCTGCCCATGGACAAGATGACCGACCTCATCAACTGGGCCGACACAATCTTTGCCTATTCCGAAGACTCTCTCACCCATACCCCCGTCGTCGTCCAGGAGGTCAAGAAAGCCACCCATGCCGTCACCTCTGCCAGCACCTACCACAAAGTGCGCCGTGGCGAGACCCTCACCTCCATTGCCCGCAAACACGGCACCACCGTACAAAAAATCAAGAAACTCAACGGCCTGCGTTCCGACCGTATCCGCGACGGTCAGCGCCTCCGTATCCGATAGCGCATCCCATAACACAACAAGTAAGCACAATGAAAAAAATTTTCACAACACTCTGGAAAATCGTCAAGAACAAATATGTGGCCGCCACCCTCATATTCTTGATCTTCTTCCTCTTTTTAGGCGAGAACAACCTCATGGTCACCCATCGGCTCAAACGCGACCTTAACGAACTCAACAGCGAGGCCAAACTCCTCGAAAACGACCTCCACCAGGACAGCGTCGAGGCCATGTCCCTTGCCGACGACCCCGCCGCCCTCGAAACCTACGGTCGAGAGCACTACTACATGCACCGTGCCGGCGAGGACATCTTCATCATCAAACAACAATAGCCTCAGCACCGTTCCCCCTATGCGTAAATATCTATCCATACTATTATATACTTTTCTTGCCGCCGCAATGTTCACATCCTGCGAGTCGGTCAAAAAGTTCATGTCCAAAGACCTTGAAGAGGAGGACTACTCGCTCGGCGAACTCTACGTCGACGAATATGTCAAAGAGGTGCCCTACGTCCCCTCCGTCGCCGACGAAGCCAAAGGGCGAGTCAATGCCCTCGGCCTCGAGATCACCGAAGGCGAGAACGCCAAACTCTACGAAGCCATCAAAGAATGGATGGGCACACCCTACCTTTACGGCGGCACCACCAAGGCGGGAGTCGACTGCTCCGCCTTTGTCGGACACATCTTCAAAGAGGTCTACAACAAAAAACTCCACCGAGTCTCCAACGACATCCAGCAAGACGTCACCCTCATCTCCAAGGACGACCTCCGCGAAGGCGACATCGTCTTTTTCACCAACAGCAAAGGGCGAGTCTCGCATGTGGGCATCTACCTCAAAGACGGCCTCTTTGCCCACTCCTCCACCTCCCGAGGCGTCATCATCAGCCGTCTCGACGACAGCTATTGGAGCAAACACTTCTACCGTGGCGGCCGTCCCCTCTAAAACACGCTTTTCATCATGTCGAAAAACAAAAATCTTGTAGGTGTGGTCTATTCCACCAACCCCGACTTCCAATATCAGTACGACGGTCCCGCCGAAGTCGAGACCTTGCCCCTCAACCAGCAGAAACTGCGCGTGCGTATCGAGCGTAATGGCCGAGGAGGCAAGACCGTCACCGTTGTTGACGGCTTTGTTGGAGCCGATGACGACCTTGCCGCCCTCGGCAAGACCCTCAAGACCAAGTGTGGGGTAGGGGGTAGTGCCAAAGACGGACAGATCATCATCCAAGGCGACTTCCGCGACCGCCTCATCACCCTCCTCAAAGACCTCGGCTACACCAACACCAAATGAGAGTGAAAATTGAAAATTGTGATTGGTGACTGGTGAATAGTGATTAGGAGGCTGCCGCCCTAATTCTCAATTCTCAATTTAGTTAGGGCTGCCGACTTCGTTTTCGTTTTTCGTTTTCGTACCGCAGGTCCCTTCGTGTAATTCGTTGTTAATATCGATAACCTATAATCAATAACCCTTATAAATCGATAACCAATAACCGATAACCTTTACTTGTTCCTTGCCTCTGACATCCCCCTATAATTTAAGGATGGTTCTATAGTAACGGTGCGTTGGCGGAATTGATTCGACCAGCCGGAAGGCAGTACCAGTAGAATTAAAAATGAG
>JAZUIX010000107.1:0-26455 GCA_045642445.1 Bacteroidales bacterium
CATTCTATCATTTTCGTAATTTCGATTGGTAATTCAAACCCATCTTCAAATAGGTCATTAGTAGTCCAACACCAATAAAGGAGAGAAATACACTGATTAACCCCCCACCAAATGTATCATATAGACCATGAAGGATTGCAGGTACAGCAATAGATAAAACATATAAAGATTTGCGGTATTTAGGATATAGGTTTCCAAAAGCTAGAAAATATCCAGCAATACCACACCATACCGCATGTAAAAAAGGTAGGCTGGTTAATCTTGCTATATTCATAAAAAACGAGGAGGTATAATCGAATTGTGAATTAATACCCAATTGGTACTGAACCCCTTCAAAAACGCCAAAAGCAATTCCTGAAATCAGTCCATAAAACACCATGGTTTGAGGAATATAAGGCTCATTTGCCTTTGAAAGCAGAATATAAAGCGGTATGGCTTTAACAAATTCTTCTGTTATCCCGACAGCGAATACAAAAAATAGAAGTCGCGGAAAAAATCCCGATTGTTCCTCTAAAAAGTAGATGGGGTTTATAAAGTTTAATCCAAATCCAAATATTACAAATACACATAGTTGTGTCAAGAAGAATAGTTTGATACATGTTTTAAGACACGTCTGCTTTGTCTTAAAAAAAGAATAAAAAAATAGTCCCCATATAATTGAAAAATATAGAGATACTGAATAGAAAACAACGATAGGGAGTGTCTCAGCCAACCAGCCTATGACACTAAAGAGCAAGAGTGGTACTAATCCAATCAATGCCAAAAGTAATAATTTCTTATCTGCTTTCCATGACTTTCTTGAAAAGGCATCTTTGGGGAATATTAATTCTCTTCCAATATCTTTAATCTGACTAATGAGACCTCCGTTATGGGGAATTTTTACTTTGATTTTATTTGCTTTAAGAAAAAAAGCAATTGTATGAGACTCATTCTGTTTCCCAACTTCAAAAGCCTTGTCGTGTAGCAATAACTGCCCTCCTTCAACATATTGTCGAAGAACATCCAACTCGTACGGACCATACTGCTGATTATTTCTGACAACGTAAAACATTATTATTTCGCACTTGGTCCGTATTTATTTAACTGTACACCATCGCCTTCATCGAATAGCATCCAAAATCCATAGAATGGTATCAATTGCCACCATCCATTATGACCTAGGTCATGACAACGTTTTGTATTTTGAGCAATAATAAACCAAAAGTATGGGATTAACAGTATTAACCATATGACGCCGAATATCATCCATCCTAAATTTTCAGTGTCATCAGGCATAAGTTCCATTGGCAACTGATACACATAACCAATTATACAAGTCAAACCATATTCCAACCTTCGGATTCTTCCTTTAAACGAAAAAGGATGCTGAAACATTAAGGGATGATTTGAATTATCTTTATTATATGTTGTGTTTTCTTGTGTTGAAGAAAAACCATCATGCCGTTCCGGAATAATCACATTTTTTTCATTCTTCTCTAAATTCATCTCTCGTTTTTGGTATAATTCACAAGAGCTCCCATTATACACTGGATTTTGAACACAACAAAGTGAATTTTGATAGTTTTTGCATCGGGTACATTGATCTTTGATTGCCATAGTAATTAATTATTTACAAGTTGAACAACAACCAACCTTCCGCCATCTTCAGTAGACAATAAAATCTTCTTTCCTTCAGTTAATTCAACATACTGACCAATTTCGATCTTCTTGTCTTCTGATTTATCGTACATGCTGGTTAACTTACGGTTTATGAGTATCCATCTACCATTGTGAAAATGGAAGTCGCCCACCGGTTTTTTGTCTTCTGGCTTAATCTTTTCATTCGGAGTAATAAACTTGCTCACATGCCACTTATAGAGACTCTGTTTATCATAAACCATCAGTCTATAGTCTTCCGGTCTGAATACTCCCGGCTTCGGTGATGAATACAAATTTAGTACGGGCAACTGACCATGATACTCTGTTCCACAAAATGGACATTTCGGCTTTGTACTATTATCAAACACAAACCAATGAGCCTCGCAGTTTGGATTTTGACATGGCTGCATCAAGTCTGTAGTCTTTATCAACGCTGTCTCCCATTCGTCTGCCGAAGGTCTTTTTGAGGGATCATGGAGCCCATCGATAAACGCTCTATCAAATAATTTTTTCAAATATGGGCCACACATAGTATATGGACGTTTTGAGACATCGCCTTGAGGCAGTTCCGAAGGGTTGAGTTGGTTTACTTTTGGTCGATTGCTTTTATCGGTAGGATGCTCAATAAACAATGCATTCTTCCCCATTGACAATTCTTCATCTTTGGCTGCGTCTAGGTCATTCACTTTTCCACCACGCAGAGGATGACGATATAGCAAATACAAATAAATCAACACCGCTAAGGCATGTCTATCTGTTTGAATACTCGGTAATTTTCTATTAGCATTCTGCAACGGAAGCATTTTGGTTTCCATGACCTCGGGAGCTATAAAATCGGGAGTGCCAACGACATCTGGTGGATATTTTCCGGGAACCACTAATCCGTCGCAATCAATAATCGAAGCCCTACCAGTTATTGGGTCAACGAGAACATTATTATATGACAAATCGGAATGTGCCAATCCTGCTGCATGAAGACGCTTAACTGCTCGTGCAATTTGAATACACATGTGATAATGTGTCAGCCAATTACCCTTTTGGTCGGCTGGCAGAAATTTATTCCTCAGTTTTGCGGATGCGAACCATTTTCCTACTTTCTCTTTCCCTTTAAAAGGACCTGAGGAAAAGAAAAAATGGGCGTGATATGCAGGACAAACCACACCCAATTTACCATTCCATTCCACCAATTTCTCCGGCCAACAGAATAGATTCTTCCAATAGTCACCACCTATCTGATTGAAGATTCTTTCTCTATACACTCCCGTTATGTTTAGTAATCTGTCTTTCGAGTTTACATCTTGGGGCGTGCGGAAAAAGCCAACCACATAACTCTTATCGGGACTAAAATAGACATCCTTCATGGCACCAGAGCCTATGACTTCATCAACAAACTCTACGGTCGAGCCGTCTAATGCTGTTAGTTTTATTGTCTTTGCCATTATTAATACAATATTGCAATTGTCCTATCATCATGGTTTCCTTGTGACCAAAAATCCAACCATTTTAGAAGCTGATATTGCGATTCGACGTTATCATCACTTAAGTCAACCTCTTTGGTGATATCCTCGTACAGCTCGTTCCATTTCTCTATCTTGTTCAGATTGGCATCGGTCTCAAACTTTGGGTCAGACACACCATCTGTCATCAGCATCAATGCTGTAAAGTCTTTCTCAATTGAGAATTTTAATCGACCATAAAACGATGTGGCATCTTTGAAAATTTCTTGCATCGTTAGAAATCGTGTTTGTCCAGCGAACTCTCCTTCGTCTGGAGTGCCCAATATCTTGAAGTATTGTCTGTCTTTATCATAGATACACATCGCTCCATCACCGACCCAGAATGATGCCACAAACCACCCAAAATCAAATCGTTTGCAAACCGCAAGAAGCAAGGTCGTAGCATAATATTTTATGGGCGTATTATTGTGATTTAAGGCTTCTGATTCAATGGCTTTATATCCACTAAATGCCGCACTACCCACTAATCGATAGATATAGTCTCCGAGCATCTTTTTATACTCGTCATTTCGTTCAGCATTGTATGTGGTGATGTATTCTTCGAAATCATGGACATTCTTCTCATCTGCAAAGAATTGTTCGCAATGGCGGACAGCTGTCTCGCAGGCTATTGTAGAACCTTTTCTTGAATATTTGGCCGATCCAGCACCATCTGCCACAGCCATAATATACCAACCGCTTTTGTCAAGATGTTTCACTCCATAATGGTCATCACGAGGATTTCCTTCATGGGCATGAGAACGTCCCCGTTGGCTGGCCACAACAATATCTTTTTGTGGGACACCATTGACTGATTCAACTTTCACATATTCACATTCAAAATCGGGTTGATAATATTCAATATCTTTCGATGTTGGAATATTCTTCCATAAAGACTTTGGATCAGGATTGATGGCAATTGTAAACTTACGTTCCAAAACAGGCATTCCTTTAACATAGCCTTTGTGATGGTAGCACAATCTGAATGAAAAAGATCCTGCTTCTTGTGGTGTCCCAAATAATATACAGTTACCCGTATCTTGCGACACATCTTGTTGCAACCCAATTTCTTCAATATCTTCAAGATAATAATCTATAACATACTCCGACGGCGGCGAGAATTCTACTCTATAGTCTTTACCAACCGTCCCATTGGGAAACGATAATGGTAATGCGTCAATTTTATTTTTTATCACTAAGGCCTTGTCCATTCTGTCCTTATTATATACTTCCCATTGCTTCTTCAAAATATACGCCTCAAAATCAACAACTTCTTCGTCTGTACATGTTATAGCCAAATAAGCTAATCTGTCTTTTGTATCCATGCCTATCCTCTGGTTCTGTTAAGATTTGTTCCCTCATCACCCACTGCTCCAAGTTCTCCCTCCATTCCGCACCATGGACATTTGCTCTTTCCGTCCGAATCGACACAGAAAATATTGCCACACTCACAAATAACAAGTCCAAATTGATTCCCACAACATGGACATGTTGGTTGCCCTATGATTTCAGAGGTGTGAATTTGTTGCTGTTTTCCACCTTTTTCAGAAAGTTCTTCATAAGATATTTCATCAATGGGATATGCTCCTACCAATTTATAATAAGAAACAAATTGTTCAGGTACAACAATTGAGGCTTCCAGTCTCTTGGCATATTTTATCAGATATGGTTTTCTAGTTGTCTGGCATTTTGCCAGAAGCACCACAAAATTCTCATCAACTGTACAGGGTTTTCCCGTATCGACTTTTTCCAAATTGATTCCATCTGTTGGCGCTAACTTTACTCCATCCTCCGTGCTTTCGGAAACAGACATACTCGTCGTTTTGATTGAAGCTGTCACCCATTTGAAAAAAGCCTTGAAAGATTGTGCATCAGTCTCTTTTAACAACAATACATTATCTGATATCATGCCTAATAGATTTGTATTTGCATTATCTCCAATAGACACAACCACCAAGTCGCAACCTTTTCTATATTTACCATTCCAACGCTCAAAAGCCTTGTCCACCATATCTGTAGGATTCCCATCAGTGAAAAGGAATATGATCGGTTTCCAGTCACCCTTTTCTTCCATCGTTGTCTTTTGAATAGACTTATCCATTTCATCCATCAAAAAATTCAGAGCATTTCCCAATGATGTTCCTCCACCAATTGGAAATTTTGGCGGGTAAAACTTATACAGTTCGGTCAAAGGGGACAATTCCTTTACATTGCCAGCAAAAGCAATTACAGACACCCACGCCGTTTCCAATGCGTATGGGTCTGAGCGGAGTTCATTAATGATAGTTGCCATACCATCCTGAACTTGCTCTATTGGTGTGCCGACCATTGATTCTGACACATCAATCAAAAAATAAATCGGTAATCTTCTCATAATCTATACTAAAATATTAATTTCTTCAGGTGGCGGTGGCAATTCTATTTCACTTACTGCACCAACACTCTTATTCCCAATTTCAATAGATGCAGAGACCCATTGGAAAAACTTTCGAAATGTTCCACTGTCAAGCGTGTCCAATACATAAACTTGGTCTGTTAATTGTTTCAAAGGCTCCGTTTGGGCATGCATCCCCGCAGCACAAGCCACAATACTTGCAAAATGTCTTTGTTTAACTTTGGGTATCGACTCCCTGTAGACTTGTATGTCGGATGGCTTGCCATCGGTCAACAGAAACATCAGTGGCATCCAATCACCCTTTTGCTCAGGAGTACTCAATCGAACCTCGGCATCCACCTGTTTGCATAATAGTTCAAGTGCAGCACCTGTGTGAGTGGGACCCGACTCGGGAACAACTATTTCCGGTAGTTGAAACTCGTCCAATGGCGTTAGCGGAACCAACAATTTAACTTCACGGTCGAAGGTAATAATACTAATATTTACTGATTCCAATGCATACGGATCACTGCGCAAACTCGAAAGCATTGCTTCAATCCCTACTTTCACAGACTCAATTGGTTCTCCTTTCATGGAACCAGAAGTGTCAATCAACAGATAAACTGGTAATCGTCTTGGCATCTCTTAACAAGTAAAATACTAATACAGATATTGAAATCATAGCAACGAAGCCAACTGCTCAGGAAAGCTCTTGGCCTTGGCTTTCAAAGTCTGCAGCAATTTTTTCTCTACATCATCAACCTGACCGTCGCTTGAAATTTTCTTATACAGCCAATTGGATTCATCTTCATCAATTTCTCCAGGAGACACTTCGTCTTCTAACAAAAAAGAACAAATGGAATTAATAAAGAAGTCTTCCCACGAAGGATGATTTCTGTTTCCCGAAACAGCATCATTCAATTCAAAAAGGAAATTAGCTTCTTCTTTGTCAATTACTCCATCGGCATATAGGACTTCTTTCAATTCCAGTACTTCATCCGAATCAATGATTCCGTCTGCAAGTAATTCTTGCTTTAATTCTTCTAATGTCTTCATTGTCTTCTATTTTTTATTTTTCAACCCAAGCAATAATCCTAAAATTGTTGCTCCTATTTTTCTTTCCAATCCTTGACGAGAGGTCGGAATCCCCGTCTGCCGAGCAAACTGTTGCTTGGCAGACGTTATTCCTAACAATCGTTTCCACGAAAATGAGAATCCGTGTTTACTCATCAAACTACTATATTTACTTCTGGTGGAGGAGGCGGAAGTTCACTAAGTCCAGTAACTTCAACACCCGCATCCTCTACTTTCTGGCTACCAGTGCTAACGGAGGCTGACACCCATTTGAAAAATGATTTAATGGTTCCACTGTCTGCCGTGTCCAACTGCACAACACATTCTGTGATTTGTTTTAGCGTATTAGTATTTGCACCCTGACCAGCAGCACAAGCGACAACCATACCGAATTTTCTTTTCTTGAACTCGGCAAGTCCTTTGTTTAAATCATCTGTGGGTTCTCCGTCCGTCATAATAAACACAAGAGGTTTCCAGTCTCCTTTCACCTCAGCAGTTGTTTTTGTCACTTCTGAGTCCACCTTTCTGGCCAATAACGACAAAGCTTCACCCAAAGCAGTGCATCCACCTGCATCAATACTAGGTTTTTGAAATGCCGAAAGCTCGGTAAGCGGAGTGATTTGTTGAGCCGAAGAATTGAACGTGATAATGCTTAAATATGCGGTTTCAAGAGCGTATGGGTCTTGACGCAGAGTTGATACAAGTGTATCTACACCATTTTTAACAGCCTCTATGGGTTCTCCAAACATTGAACCCGAGGTGTCTAATAATAAGTAAACAGGTAATCTTCTCATATTTATTTTGAATAAGTGGTTAATATTCTTTTAATTGTCAAAGCCAAGTTAGAGTTCGGCAACTTGCCATCCGCATCATCGTATGCATCACCAATAGCACCGAATTTCCAACTACCATTGTGACGATACAAACTACCCAAAATCAAAGAGTTCTTTCCTGAAAATTGTTGATTCTTGGCGACATCATACTCTGCAAATACAGATCTAACTTTCTTAATATCACTTTGAGTACCATCATATTCACACATTCGGATAGCTGCATAAGGTATTTGCAAAAAATCTATTCCTTTAGGTGAAAAAATGTTCAAGAAGAAGATTATTCGATTAATTTCAGCATTGACCTTTTGTAAATCAACAGTGATGATTTCATTGTCCAAGCCATCATCCCCTCCTTTATCGCCTTCGGTATCATCAGGAGTGTGAAACATTGCTCTATCTTTAGACCAATCAGCACCTAATGATAAATTGGATATAACATTTTTGAAGAAACGAGGATAGATATTCTGATTATACAACGGTGAATACAGTGCATCAACCAATAACCCTGATTCGTTCAACATGACACAACTCAAATCAATATCGACATCGACTTCTTCTGTACGTAATCCTAAAAGCCCTGCTTTCCGCTCTATTGCACCCCAATTGCAGCCTACAAAAAACTTTGACAATTTTGTACCATCGTTTTTTTCAAGATTAATTCTTTGCCCCTTCTCGAGAACAATTTTATCTAAATTAATAGCCATAGTTATTTAAATTTTGATTATTTACTTCCGTTTTTATATGTGAATCCCCAATGATAAGTATCATCACAGTTTTTGTGTTCCCTATGAAATGCCACAACTATCCTCTGTATTTGTTGACAAAATATTGCAAGCCACCCTTATAGCCAATACCCATTGCCTCAAACTTCCATTCACTATTTCTTCTATAAAGGCGACCAAACTCAACAGCTGTTTCTACCGAAAAATCTTCATCCAACTCATACTTGGCAATTTCTTCGTTTGTTACAGCGTTATAAATACGAATGTAAGAATTTCTTACCTGTCCAAAGTTTTGCTTACGTTCTTCACATTTGTGAATGGTGACAGTAAATACAATTTCTTGAATTTCTTCCGATACTTTTGACAAATCCACCATTATAATTTCATCATCACCGCCATCGCTATTACCACCAGTAGTGTCATCATCACCAGCTTCAACAGCTCCATCAGGAGATAGTTTGTTGTTATAAAATACGAAGAACTCATCTTTCGGAAGTTTCTTGTTTGCACCTAACATGAATGCTGATGCATCCAAATCAAAATCGAAACCTGTACCTTCATTAGGATCCCAACCTAATCCAACGCCGACTTTTTGCAAGCCTATTTCGATGCGTTGTCCTTTCTCTAAATTAATAGCCATAAAAAAATGTTATAAATTGTATAAATAAAAAAACCGCGATCTTCTTTGTTGAGACCGAGGTTCTGGACTACCTAATGCTACTCACAAGAAAGCTCGCGGAATACCACGAGCGTTTCTGCTTTCTTGAGTAGCTTTTCGAAATTGTCCAGATTCCGGTCTGCTAAGATAAGCTAAAAACGCTTTAATTATGTCTTTTTTCTTTTAAATAATATCTATTCTTCTATTTTTCAAAGTATTAGTTAATAACTCGTGTTTATATTTCATTGTGCAAATATATGATATTTCTACTAAATAAACAAACTATTTTATGTTTTTCTTGTTATTTTATTTAGTATCAACTTTTTACTACCGAGCTTTTTTAGAGCATTCCTGTTGCTTGCGTTTCTACCCCATGCAACAAAATTGCAATAATGCAAAGTTAGTGCAATTGGTGCAACAGAATGATGGCGAGGGATTGTCATTAACGTGTCATTTCGATGTCATTAATGTCATTCATTTGTCATTTCAAAAAAGTATGCAAAAATGTATTGCATTGATTTTAATCACTATACAATTTCATTCTCGAAGTTAATGACACAAATGACACAAAATACGATGTCGTTTTGTGTCATTAACTTTGGCGTGTCATTTGCATCAATGGTGCAAAGTTAGTGCAACTTTAAGGCTCGCTTTTTCAATAAATACGAAAACGTGCTTTTCGTATTATGATTCTGCCCGTTTACGAGACTGTTTAAACGACAACGCAATGGATGAACTTTTTGGGCTCTTCTACGCGTTCTTTAATCTGCTGATAATAAGGTCGTACAAACATATTCTAATAAATTACTCAGTGTGATGAGTAAAATTACTCAATACGATGCAAAGGTACGAAAATATTTTGATATAGCAACTTTTTGTGAAATAAGTGTGGGTTACCAGGGCTCGTTGCCGTTTTCGATTTGATCGATGATGCCGAGGTAGTTGTTGTAGCGTTCGGCGCTGAGGGTGCCTTGCTCTACGGCTTCTTTTAGGTGCATAGTCGGGGAGCACTCGGCGCATCTCGAGGAAGAAGTGGGAGAGTTCTTCAAGGGAACGCTATTGTTGATTCAATTCGGATAAGTATACCGCTATCTGTTTTTTTAGATTGGGAAGGTCTTCTGAAACCACCATCCACATAATATGCATATTCACTTGATAGTAGTCATGAACAAGTATGTGGCGCATCTTTTCTATCACACTCCATTCTGTTTGGGGATGAGCCTCTTTGAACTCTTTTGAGAGTTTGTAAACCGCTTCACCAATAATTTGTATGTTGTATGCGATGGCATGTTTTGTGCGTATATCACTCTGAAGCGTTTTCTTCGGTGTAGCCTTCGGAAAATGATTGGATCCGTTGGATGGCTTCTATGATATGTTGAAGTCGTATCGGGTCGTTAAGCGGCTCTCTCATATACTAATATTTTGTCGCGGTTTGCACTTTCGGCTGCAAAGGGAAGCAGGTCGCCATCCATGACGAGGTCGACTTTGCGTCCTGTAAGTTGTTCAAGGTCGCATATCATGGCAAACCACGCCAACCCCATGCGGGTGCCTGGCAAAAGTGTGACAAGGATGTCTATATCACTTTCGGGTGTTTCCTCTCCACGCGAGAAACTCCCGAACAGCCACGCCTTTTCGATAGGTTTGGTCTTAAAATAATCTTTTATAACTGCTATGATATCCCTGTTCATTATTCCCCTTATAATATTTTTTGCAAAAATACTAATAAAAAGTAATACATTCAAGATAATAATGAAAAAACTTTTCTATTGTATGATTTTGAATTTGTTATCTCTGCGTTTTAACATGATATTGGAGGCTTATTTGGCTCGCTTTTTCAAAAAGTATTATCAATTTGCAATAGTGCAAAGTTTATCCGACGTTACGGGTGTGGTTACGCTTGTGGAGTGAAAAATAGCGCGGGTTACCAGGGCTCGTTGCCGTTTTCGATTTGATCGATGATGCCGAGGTAGTTGTTGTAGCGTTCGGCGCTGAGGGTGCCTTGCTCTACGGCTTCTTTTACAGCACAGTGGGGCTCATGACGATGGGTGCAGTTGGCAAAGTGGCAGTCGGGAAGCACTCGGCGCATCTCGGGGAAGAAATGGGAGAGTTCTTCGGGGGTGATGTCCACCATGCCGAATTCTTTGATGCCCGGGGTGTCTATCAGGTAGGTGTATTGCGGGGTGTCGTTGACGGCAAGACGGATGGGGAATATCTCGGCAAAGGTGGTTGTATGCTTGCCTTTGAGGCTCCAGTCGCTGATTTCGCCCACACGGAGGTTCAGCCCTGGGGCAAGGGCGTTGAGGAGGGCCGATTTGCCTACACCCGAGTGGCCGCTGAAGAGTACCGTCTGTCCACTGATGGCTTCACGAAGTGCGTCGAGGCCGTGACCTTGAAGTGCTGAGACCTCAAAGACGGGGTATCCCGCAGCCTCGTAGATACTGCGGAGCTCGGAAAAGATGTCGCGCAAAGTGTCGTCGTAGAGGTCGGCTTTGTTGAAGATGATGCTGGCGGGGATATGATAGGCTTCGGCTGTGACGAGGAGGCGGTCGATGAAACCGGTGGAGGTTCGCGGGGTGGCGATGGTGGCCACGATGCAGAGGCGGTCGATGTTGGAGGCTATGACGTGGGTCTGTTTGCTGAGTTTGGTGGCACGGCGGACGATGTAGTTGCGACGGTCTTGCACATTGCTGATCACCGCTGTGCCGTCGCTCTGCATGTCGTAATCCACATAGTCGCCCACAGCCACGGGGTTGGTCTGTTTGTTTCCGCGGAGGCGGTAATTACCTCGGAGGCGGCCATCCACGACCTCCTCTTCCTGTCCTTGCAAGGGCAGAATCTTGTACCAGCTTCCGGTAGTTCTTATCACCAATCCTGTCATAATCGAAATGCAAAAATACAAAAAAATCGTGTCTTTTCGAATATTTGTATAAAAATAATTTTAGTAATGATTGAAAAATAAGTTGCAACGATGATAATTCCTAATTCCCAATATACAAATAATAAGCCCCACCCTACCCTATAAGATTACTCTTAATGACCAAGATCTGACCAAGGTTTGACCTTGGTGTGACCTAGGACTGACCTTGGCGTTATACCTAGGTCATACCTAGGTCAGTCCTTGGTCATACCTAGGTCACACCTAGGTCACTTGCTCTTATCTTCGACTCACCTTACACCCCTCCTATTCGCAAATTGGGAGAAAAATGTTATGCGAATGTCTTTTTTGCTATTCGATGTTATTTTTGGTCAGTTCGACGCACCTAATAGAGAAATAAAATCAAATTTTCAACGTTTTCGTTAAACCGAGCGCAGAGGCCAAGCTTGCTTGAACTATGCCGAGGCGAGAAAACGAATGGTGCAAGAAACAAACAACACGACTCTCATGCAGACGAACAGGGAACAGGCATTCGAAAGGTTGGTGCAAGAGCACAAGGACTTAATCTGGCAGGTGTGCCAGGATTACAGCCTGAGTGCGGCTTGGACCACTAAGGATGCATTCCAAGAGGTACTGTGCAAGCTGTGGAAGGACATGGACCAGTTCAAGGGGCAGAGTTCCGAGCGCACCTGGGTCTACCGTCTCGCCACCAACACGCTGCGCGAGATAAAGCGCAAGAAGTCGAACCAGCCCACCCCTGAAGCGCCTGCTGACATCCTGCACACCACTACTCCACCGCAGCCGAGCGATATAGAGCGCATCATCGCATCGCTCGGCGAACCCGACGCCACTATTGTGCGAGCCAGTTTGGATGGTTTCGACTACCGCGAGATTGCCCAAATCACCCACCTCACCATCGGTGCCGTAGCCATGCGGCTGTCGCGTGCCAAACAAAAAATCAAAACTCTGTTAAACTATGAATGACGACTCTTTCGAAAATCTGTGGACTCAACTGGCAGAACGTCGCCAACAGACCCGTTGCCCACTTTCGGACGACGAGACCGATTTCTGTATACGGAATGCCTCCAAGTCTGAACCGCAGGCCAAGAGGGCTCACCTCGTTTGGCGTTCTGCAGCTGCGGTTGCTGCTTTTGTGCTTACGGCCACAGGCATCGGCTTCGCCCTGCTCCACCCCGACGGACCTGCACAGCCGAAGGGCAACGACCCATCTCAGATGCGTCACTATGCCTACACCGAGAATGCCGCAGGCATACGCGTTTACTGCGAGAACGGATGCTCAGCCGACGATGTACTCCGCCAAATGCAAGAAACCATACGCGCACTTAACTAAACCAACAAATATAAAAAAATGAAAAAAATATTTTTTGCCATCCTGCTTTTGGTCAGCACCCAACTCGTTGCTCAGACCGCCTTATACAAAGCCTACCTCGGGAAAAAAGGAATCAACGCCTGCTGCATTCCCAACTACCCTATTGGGGACAAGATGTCGGTGACCGTAACCATACTGCAGGCCGATGATTCGGCCACGTTCAAGACGCTGATGAAGAGTCTGAAGGCGATGCCTTACAGCAAAGACAAATCGGGCAAGCGAAACAAGTCGGCCAACGAGTTCAAACAACAGCTCCAACGCATGGCGGCAGGCGAGGAAAACTCCGAACTCGATGTTTTGCGCCATCTGATGAGCCTTGATGTCAATATAGAAACCGCCATCACTAAAAGTGAATTTTCCAAAAACAAATGGTCTTTCACCAGTTTCCGCGCCGACGCACTACAGGGCGACATGGGATTCTACGAAGTGTTTCACTCCACCGGAACACTCACGGTACTGGTGTTCCACTGTCCCGACGAAGATACCGCCGTCAAGGTTTTATACCATCTGCTGAAACAAGCAACGCTGTCGGTGAAGAAATAGCGTTTTGGATCGACTTGCGCCGAACCAAAACCCACTCCAGAAATTCTTAAACAACGAACGATATGAAGAAATACTTTTTCCTCGTAGGGTTGATGCTATGCCCTCTTGCCAGCACGTGGGCACAGGTGACTCCCGAGATGCTGGATGCTATCAAAAACATGACTGCCAGCAAAATATCGGCAGTCGACACGGCTAAGAAAGGCGCAGTAAGCGACTCGGCTCGCGTGGCCGACTCGCTGAAGGCAGCCAAAGCGGCCAAGATAATCACCCTCAAAGAAATCGCCGTTAAGGCACCCCGTCCCATTTACAGCATGGAAGGCGAAGTGGTGAGCTACAATGTGGCCGAGGACGAAACGGCAAAGGGGCTCACCGCCTTGGACGCACTACAGAATGCCCCCAGCGTGGAAGTGGACATCGAAGGCAACATCACACTTCGCGGATCCGAAAATGTGGAGATATGGCTCAACGGATACCCCACGCACATCGACGGCAACGCGCTGAAAGCCTATCTCGAATCCATCCCAGCCGACTATATCGACCGCATAGAGGTTATCCGTAATCCCTCGGCGAAATATATGGTCGCCGAAGGTTGCCACATCATCAATATCGTCACCAGCACCAAGATGCGCCACAGCCATTTCTTGGCACTGGGACTGAGCGCAAGCAGCCAGCCAGCTCTGCGACCTTGGGCAAGCTATGTGTTCCAAAACGACAAACTCACAGCCAACGCTTACCTCGGCTATAGCCACACACGGAAACACTCCGTATCCTCTTCCACCAACACGCTGAGGCGTGACAACGGCACTTTGGGCTACGACACTACCGCGCTGTTGAACAGCAACGACGAAGACCTTCAGCAAAACGGCACCTGGAACTGCTTCCTCAACATCGACTACAAGGCCGACTCGCTCAACAGTATCGGACTCTTTCATTTTTCCATGCTCCACCCCTCGCGATCCACTACAGAAACCTTCACCGAACGCCAAGATTTTTGGCCAGTTACGCGCCATTATACCTGGTATGACGATGATCAGTATAACGGCACCGCGGCGAATGCCAACACCAACCTTAACTGGAAACACAAGTTCGACAACAATGGCCGCAACCTCTCGGTCAGCCTCAACCACTTCTGCTTCTACATGGACCAGCAAAACGAGATGGTACGCCAATACGAAGTACTCGCCGGCTCGCTCCCCGATGAGATGCAGAGCTATGCCAAACTGCTCAGCAGCAACAGCATCACCCATAACCTATCCCTGTCGGGCAATTACAATCGTCCTGTAGGCCTCGACGACGAGCTGACCTTCCGCCTCAACGCAAACCGCCAATGGAGCTCAGAGATGTCCTCACCGCTTTTCTACGACCCCGCCACGGACGACTACTGCCGCGCCGACACCTTGCGTCAGCGTCAAAAACATGAAAGCGGATGGTCAGGGCCGGCTGCCGCCAACTGGCGCCACAAATGGGAATCCGTCACGTTGACCTTGGGGCTCAAGGGCTACCTGCGCCAAACGCAATACCGCATTGAAGGCCTCTTCCCTGACGACTCGGCTTTTTCCTTTGCCACCCTCGAACCCTCGCTCGACCTCACCTACCGTACCCCAAGCATGCACTACTTCCGCTTCAGCTACTCCCTCAGCACCAGCACCCCCTCAAGCAGCAACCTCACCACCAGCCGCACTTACAAAGAAGACGGCTACAACGTGGGCAACCCCGCACTCTCGGCCAGCCACACCCATAGTATCAATCTCAGCTGGAACAAATACTTCAAAAGCCGTGGTTCGTTAGAAATAAGCGGCTATGCCAAAATTTCCTCCGACGAAATCACCATCTGCGACGATGTAACCTCGTCCGAAGACCCATACCTCGGCAGGCTCGTCACCTTCAGTATGCCCTTCAACGTAGGGTCAAGCTATAGCACCGGCATCGAAAGCAACGCCACTTACCGCGCCACAGCATGGCTTAACTTCCGGCTTTATGCCAATCTCTATCGCTCTGGATACGAAATCGACTACCCGAAAACAGGACTGGTACACAGCGACATGACTTCATGGAAACTACGCCTCAACTGCTGGACCAAGATTGCCAAACGAGTGAGGGTGAATATGTCGGCCACATACGGATCTCCCACCCTCTCGCTTTTTAGCGAGAAAAAGAACAGCGCCGCCATCAACCTCGGCATCAGCAGCGATTTTTGGGAAAAGCGCATCTCGGCCAGTATCAACATCAGCGACCTCTTCAACTGGAATCGGAGTGAGACATGGAACACCAATCCTTACATCATATCCTATAGCGACCAGCATCGCGACAGCCGTTTCATCACGGCTGCGGTCACCATCAATCTCGGCAAAATGAATTTACAATACCATGCCCACACTGGCTCGGCAGAATAGCGCTTGCTGATCAGCATATTTCAACATTCACACCGCATATACTTAGGAGGAAAATAGCACAGGTTATTTTCCTCCTATTGCTATTTCCCGACCTCTCACACCACAATGCACGTCGCTCGGCATTCTTAATAACGATACAATTTGGGTGTAGATACCAATAAGCTAAAGATAACCTTACCGTAAAGCCAGATGAAAAAAGGTGGCGTTTTTCAACGCCACCTTGTACCCCGACTGGGAATCGAACCCGGATCTACTCTTTAGGAGAGAGTTGTTCTATCCATTGAACTATCAGGGCAGAGAGGAATTACAGTTTCCTCTTGATTTCTATTATCTCGTAGGCCTCGACAATGTCGCCGACTTTGATGTCGTTGAAGCCTTCGATGTTCAAGCCACAATCCTGACCGCTGACAACCTCCTTGACGTCATCTTTAAAACGCTTGAGGGAGGCCAGTTTGCCAGTATATACCACGATGCCGTCGCGGATGATGCGCACGTTGTGCTGGCGGGTAATTTTGCCATCCAAACACATACAGCCGGCGATGGTGCCCACTTTGCTGATTTTGAAGGTCTCGCGGATCTCGAGGTTGGCCACGATTTTTTCCTGCGTCTCGGGCGAGAGCATACCTTCGATAGCGTCCTTCAACTCGTTGATAGCATCGTAGATGATGCTGTAGAGGCGGATGTCGATTTGCTCGGTCTCGGCCATCTTGCGGGCTCCCACAGAGGGACGCACCTGGAAGCCGATGATGATAGCGTCGGAAGACTCGGCCAACATGACATCGGTTTCGGTAATCTGACCCACGGCTTTGTGGATGACGTTGACTTGGACCTCCTCGGTGGAGAGTTTTAACAACGAATCGGAGAGGGCTTCAACAGAGCCGTCCACATCACCTTTGACAATGATATTGAGTTCTTTGAAGTTGCCCAAAGCAATACGGCGACCAATCTCGTCGAGGGTGAGGTGTGTCTGAGTACGCAGACCCATCTCACGTTGCAGTTGGGTACGTTTGGCGGCAATGTCCTTGGCTTCCTTCTCGTTTTCGGTCACGTTGAAGGTGTCGCCGGCCTGGCAAGCACCCGTGAGGCCGAGCAGGAGAACTGGCTGCGAGGGACCTGCCGACAAAACTTCCTGATTACGCTCGTTGTACATGGCGCGGACACGGCCACTGATGGCTCCGGCAACGATGGGGTCGCCCTTGCGAATGGTGCCGTCTTCGACCAACAGTTTGGCCACATAGCCACGGCCCTTATCGAGCGAACTTTCCAACACGGTGCCTTTGGCTCGCTTGTTGGGGTTGCCCTTGAGTTCCATAATATCGGCCTGGAGGATGACTTTTTCCAAAAGTTCTTCCACATTGATGCCCTTCTTGGCCGAGATGTCCTGGCTCTGATATTTGCCGCCCCATTCTTCAACGAGGAGGTTCATATTGGCCAGCTCGGTCTTAATCTTGTCGGGGTCAGCACCCGGGCGGTCGATTTTGTTGATAGCGAACACGATGGGGACGCCTGCTGCCTGGGCGTGGTTGATAGCCTCAACGGTCTGGGGCATCACCTTGTCGTCAGCAGCGATAACGATGATGGCGATATCGGTAACCTTGGCACCACGGGCACGCATGGCGGTAAAAGCCTCATGACCAGGAGTATCAAGGAATGTGATTTTGCGGCCATCGGCAGTACTCACCTCGTAAGCACCGATGTGCTGGGTGATACCGCCAGCCTCACCAGCGATGACGTTGGTGTTGCGGATATAGTCGAGCAGCGAAGTCTTACCATGGTCGACGTGACCCATAACGGTGATGATGGGGTTACGCGGGACGAGGTCCTCGGGTTTGTCTTCCTCCTCAATCTTGTTGAGTTCGTCGATAACGTCGGCACTGGTAAAGTTGACTTCAAAGCCAAATTCGTCGGCAATGAGTTTGATAGTTTCAGCATCAAGACGCTGGTTGATACTCACGAAGATGCCCACCGACATACAGGTACTGATAATCTGGGTGACAGGGATGCTCATCATGGTGGCCAACTCGTTTGCGGTGACGAATTCGGTCACCTGTAACGTCTTCTGGCTTTCCATCTCGTTGAGTTGTTCCTCCTCTATGCGTTGATGAACTTTCTGGCGTTTTTCACGATTGTGCTTGGAAGTCTTCGACTTGCCCATGGGGCTCAGACGAGCCAGGGTGTCGCGAATCTGCTTCTCGATTTCGGTGTCGTCAATCTCGACTTTTACGGGTTTCTTCTCTTTCTTCTTTTTCTTCTCGCTCTTGGTATCGGTGCCGTTGTTGTCGGATTTGGCGTTCTTATTGCCCTTGTTGGAGGGTGCTGGTGTGGGGACGGTCTCGGTGTTGGTGTCGCCAACCTTCACGCCGTTCTTCTTGATACGTTTGCGTTTTTTCTTCTCGCTGGCAGAAGGTTTGGCTTTCTCAAATTGGCTGAGGTCGACTTTGCCCACCAGTTTGGGACCTTCGAGTTTCTGATACTGGGTCTCGATAAATTCGGGCTCGGCCTTAACGGGTGCAGGAGCCTCGGGGGCTTGCGGAGCTGGAACAGGGGCAGGCTTGGGAGCGACAACCTTCTTGGCGGGCTCGGCAGGAGTCTTGGCGGACTCTTTGGCTTTGTCGGCCTTCTTATTGTTCTTCTCCTTGTCAGTCTTCTCTTGTTTATCGTTCTTCTCGGCCTTTTCGGCTTTGCTCTTTTTCTTTTTGTCGGGCCTCATTTTGGTATTGATGGAGGAGAGGTCGATTTTGTCGACGATGCGGAGATCGCCCACAGTAGTAGGAGTAAAGGCGGGTGTTTCGGGCTCGGGTTCAGGCTCAGGCTCGGGTTCAACTGCCTCAACTTCTATTGTTTCGACTTCGGGCTCGGGGGCCGGAGCTTCCTGCCGAACAGGTTCCTCGGCCTGCGGAATTTCAGGCTCGTCGGGCTCGTCAGATACTTCAGGGGCTTCAGGCTCGTCGGGAGTGACGGCAGTTTCGGCGGGCTGTTTGCCACCCTTGTTCTCTATGTTCGAGGCATTATAATTTTTAATGATGACTTCCTCGTTCTCTTCCTTGTTCTCTTCGGGTTCGGCTTCGATAACCACGTTGTTGACGTTCGTCATGATTTCAATCTTATCGGCCTGTTCCTTCACCTCGCGTTCCGACTGGAAGGCTGCTGCCACCAGGTCGTATTGCTCGGCAGAGAGACGGGTGTTGGGATTGGTTTCCACCTGATGGCCCTTCTTTGCCAAAAATTCCACCAAAGTAGAGATGCCGACATTAAGTTCGGTTGCCGCTTTCTTTAATCTAATTCCTTTTGATTCTTCTGCCATTTTACACTCCTTTTTTTGATTAATAAAAAATATGATAGCTGCCGCGGCTGCTATTCTTCTTCAAATTCAGCCTTCAGGACGCTGATCACGTTGTCGACGGTCTCCTCTTCGAGGTCGGTGCGATTGAGCAGTTCTTCCTTGCTCAGTGCCAAAACGCTCTTGGCGGTGTCGCAACCAACATTGATGAGGACATCGATAATCCACTGGTCGATTTCATCGGAAAATTCTCTCAAGTCGACATCGTCGCTGTCATCGTCACCGGTGCGGTACACATCGATGTCGTAACCTATCAAACGGCTGGCAAGCTTGATATTGCAGCCACCCTTACCGATAGCCAACGAAACCTGGTCGGGCTCCATATACACATCCACCTTCTTAGTCTCATCATCAATCTTGAGCGAGGTGATCTTGGCGGGAGCCAGCGCACGCTGCACCATGATGTCGATACGGGAGGTGTAGTTGAGGACGTCGATATTTTCATTACGCAACTCACGGACGATACCATGTATACGAGCACCCTTCACACCAACGCAGGAACCCACGGGGTCGATACGGTCGTCATAGCTTTCAACAGCAATCTTGGCACGTTCGCCGGGGATGCGGACGATGTTCTTGATGGTGATAAGGCCGTCATAAATCTCGGGAACCTCGGCTTCAAGCAGACGCTCCAAGAAGATAGGCGATGTGCGGGAGAGGATGATGGCGGGATTGTTGTTGCGCATCTCCACTTTCAGCACCACTGCACGCACCGTGTCACCCTTGCGGAAATGGTCGGTGGGAATCTGCTCGCTCTTGGGAAGCACCAGTTCGATTTTTTCCTCATCGAGGATAAGCACCTCTTTGTTCCAAGGCTGATAGACTTCGCCAACGATGACTTCACCAACTTTCTCCTTATATTTCTGTATGATAAGCGACTTCTCGTAATCCTGAATCTTGCTGACGAGGTTCTGGCGGATAGCCAAAATCTCACGGCGACCGAAATCGGTCATATAAATAGGCTCGGAAAGTTCCTCACCCACCTCGAAGTCGTCCTCAATCTTAATGGCATCACTATAGGCTATCTGCAAATTCTCATCTTCCACCTGGTCGTCTTCGACAATGGTGCGGTTGCGGAAAATCTCAAGGTCACCCTTGTCGATATTCACAATGATGTCGAAATTTTCCTCTGTACCATAGCGTTTTGACAATGCCGCACGGAACACCTCTTCGAGGATGTGCATCAAGGTCTCGCGGTCGATGTTCTTGAATTCTTTAAATTCCGAGAAGGAATCAATCAGGTCTAACGTCTTCATTTGACTCTTATATTATATTGTTTCTTTTTCAAACTAAAATTTGATAATCACCTTGGCGGTCTTCACATCGGCGTATTTGAACGTCAGCATTTGCGGAGCCATCTTCTTGGCTTTATGGGTTTTGATGACAAACTGTTCATCATCGGCTTCCTGCAAAAAACCTTCGAAACGCTCGCCCTCAAAAGTCTCCACACTCAGGTCTCGGCCCACATTGCGGCGATACTGGCGGGGCATCTTCAGCGGCGAATCGGCACCAGCCGACGAAACGTTGAGTTCGTAATCCTCCTCGTCGCGGCTCAACTTGCTCTCTATGGTGCGACTTAGTTCAATACAGTCGTCAATATTTATGCCATTATCACCGTCAATATCCACAAAAATGCGGTTATCGGGAGTGATTTTCATATTTACAAGGAACTTTTCGCTGCCACCCAGCGACTCCTCAATAATGTCTAAAACCTTGAATTTGTCTATCATAAGCAATAAAATAGGGGACTGCCGTCCCCTCTATCAATCGTTGCAAAAATACAAACTTTTTCTGACATAGCAAAAAAAAATTCAACTATTTATATATTTTTATTCTTTTCAAACAACCATAATATGCCTCACCCCCTGCTATTCCTCCAACGCCATTCACAGTTCACTCCAACGCGAATTACCGTCAATATCCGTTAATGACCATAAAAAATATTTTCGAAATTTTCGACAGACGAAACATATCACACAGACACCCTGTGGAAAAGGCTCTACAAGGTCAATTTGCAAAATTTTTGCCAGGGAGCATGGGGACGAATTTCGCATCGCCTTTGCACTCTTGGCGCCATTGTTCGGGCGATTCTCCCTCTTTGTATATGCGGTACATCTTCTGATTGGTCTCACCCACAGGTATCACCATGATGCCTCCTATCTTCAATTGAGCCATCACTTCGGTGGGGATGAAGGGGGCCCCGCAAGTCACTATCACTCGGTCGTAGGGGGCATAGTTCACCTCGGTGATGCCCTTGAATCCGTCACCCAAGTAGCACTTGGCGGTATAGCCTTGGCGGCGAAGCAGTTCCTTGGTTTTGACGAAGAGGGTGTGCTGTCGCTCGATGGTATACACACGCATACCCATCTCACAAAGTATGGCTGTCTGATAGCCGCTTCCTGTGCCTATCTCGAGCACTTTCATCTCGGGTTGAAGCTCCAGCAGCTGGGTCTGCATGGCCACCGTGGCGGGAGCCGAAATGGTTTGGTCGCAATCTATCTTGATGGCTCTGTCAATATCATACAGCAGATTGTCCAACAGGGTTTCGGGGCAGAACAGTTGCCTCGGCAGACGCTCCATCACGGCAAGCACCCGCTCGTCCTCGATGCCTCGTTCCGAACGCAGACGCTGGCACATCTGCCTACGCCAAGCAGCATATTTTGGGGGTTCAATCATTGCATTTCCAACCTTGAGCCCTTAATTCTATGGTGCTGTTCTGGGGTGTAACCATCACCGCGGGAGTTCCCTCTTCGGTGATATGGCCGATGATGCGCACCTCTTTGCAGTCCTTCAACTTCTCGTAATCTTTCTGAGCGATGGTGAAAAGCAGCTCATAATCCTCGCCGCCATTCAGCACGTTGCTCACGGGGAGCATATTCTGGCTCATCTCCGAGCACACGCGAGTGGTCTGATAGTCAATCGGCAGACGCTCCTCATAAACCTCACAGCCACACTTGCTCTGCTTGCAGATATGGAGCAGTTCGCTGGCCAAACCGTCGCTCACATCAATCATCGAGGTGGGCACAATCTCCTTCTCGGCCAAGAGTTTCACGATATCCATGCGGGGTTCGGGTTTCAGGTAGCGCTCCAGCACATAATCATAGCTGTCCAAATCGGGCTTGAAATTGGGGTCGGCCTGATAAGTCACCTTCTCGCGTTCCAGCACCAACAAACCGCTATAGGCACTCCCCAAATCGCCGCTCACGCAAATCAAATCATGCAGTTTGGCACCGCTGCGATAAGCCACCTTGCCACTCTCCACCTCGCCCACAGCGGTAACATTGATCACCATACCGATACGGCTGCTCGAGGTGTCGCCACCCACCAAATCAACATCATAGCGGTCGCAGCAGAAACGGATGCCGGCATAGAGTTCCTCCAATGCCTCAACCGAGAAACGATTGCTCACAGCCACACTCACCAACACCTGCTTAGGGGTGGCGTTCATGGCGCAGATGTTGCTCAAACTGATGGCCACGGCCTTGTAACCAAGATGTTTGAGAGGCGTATAGGTCATATCAAAATCTATCCCCTCCACCATCATATCGGTGGTCACAACTGTCTTCTTTTTGCCCGTGCCCAGCACAGCACAATCGTCTCCCACACCCTTCACCGTACTTTTGTTAAAACGTGTAAAACCATCGGTGAGACGGTCGATAAGTGCAAATTCACCCAATGTTTGGAGCTCTGTGCGGCCCTCTTGATATTCTAATTGTTCCAATTTATTTTTAGCGAATAGTGAATAATCAATGAATTACAATGTAAAAAAGCACAACATTGCACTTGCAAATATACATATTTATTTCAATATGGCGAATATTTTTTTCAAAAAGCAAATTTCGGCGAGAATACGGCTGCGCAATGACCTCAGAGGGGAGGCCCCATAAAGAAATCGCAGAGCCCGGGCAGGACTCCCATTTTTTTTATATTGCTGTCCGATAAAAAAAGGAAACGCATAAAAAGGATTTTTTCATCATCACTAACACAAAGGGCTGAATTTTCAAAACGGAAATCAGCCCTTATTTTTCGTCCTCAAAAAAAGTTTTAGCGGACAACAAAATTATATTTTTAGATTCAGTCCTACGAAATAACTTCTTGGTGTGGATGGGCCGTATATATAGCCTGCATCTTTGTTCATGCCTCGATCCAGGTCGCTTTGGTAATGGTCCAAAAGGTTCTTGACACCGGCATTGACCTCTAACGAGTATTTCCCATAAATCGGTATTGAATAGGCCAGTTTGAGATCCCATTCAAAAAACACCGGTGTTACCTTCTCCACGTCATTTGGCACATAGCCAGCGTAGTGTGGCACCAACATGCTGCCAGTCACCTTGCCATTTGTCGTGATAGAGAATCCATTTATGGGACACACATTAACGATAAAAAATCCGTAATGATCGGGGGTGCGGAACATGCGTCTTTGTGGTGCCACCGTGGGGCTCCACTGAAAATCATTGACGTAGCGGCTTTGCTGGTAGGTGTAGCCTAACTGCAACGTGAACAGTTTGCCGTAAGCCATCTGGCCTTCTATGTTTACGCCAGCCACACGTGCTCCGGAACTGTTGGTGCGGGTGAGTAGCAGATTGCCGAGTTCGTCGTGTCCATCCTCACGCAAGGCGAAAACATTGTTCAGTTGCGTAAAGAAGCCTTCTGCGGTGACGTTCAGGTCCCATTTCCCTACCGATTTATACCCGTCGGCACTGAGTGTGACTGAGTGACTCCGCTCCTCTTTAAGGTTTGGATCGAGCGAAATCAGTTGCACCTCGCCTCCTACTGCCCCCACATGCAAATCTTCGTCGTAGGTCTGAGGAGCACGATAGCCACTGGCGTACCCGACACGCAGAATCAATGGCTCGACAGGCGTGTAACGCACACTGGCACGTGGCGTGAAAATAGGTTTGCTGAGCATGTTATGCTTTTCCAGACGTCCACCAATCAATACTGACCACTGTGTGTTCTTCCATTCGTTCTGCACGTATCCCCCATACAGGTGAACTGTCTGCCAAAGGTCTCGGTTGTAACCTAAAATTTGGTCATGAAGTTGGTTGTACGAATATTCCACGCCTGCACTCAAATCAGCAGGCATCTTTCCGCAATGGTAGGAGAAACGGTATTGTCCGCCCACTACCGTCGTGATGTCTTTCGACTGGCCGTAAGCACTGGCATTGCAGTCTGTTCCGAAATAGCTCTCTCTGGCAGTGTGCTGAAATGAGACGTAAGGGGTCACCACATGACGGTTGTCGGCAGTAAAACAATCCCATCGCAAGCTGGCGGCATTGATGTTGTGTCTCAATTGCTCGGTCAGAGGCGATTCGTGAGGCTGCAGCGAGTCAATGCCATATCCGCCTCGGCGAAACTCGGTGGTGTGATGATACTCGGCAGTGATCTTGGAATAGTCGGTGGTCTTGAAAAAACTCCTGAAACCGAGCGTAGATGTCTGCAACTTAGGTATCTCGCTGTATCCATCGCCATCTCGGTCGTACTGCTCGCGGTCGCGACGGACACCAAAAATGTACAGACCTATCTTCTCGTTGGGCGATAGCACCGAGGCATTCATGTTGGTGTTGATGTCGTAAGTGCCATTCTCGGTGAAAAAGCTTTGGTTACTGAGGTTTATGTGGTTGCTGCTTGGATCCTTGGTTATTATGTTCACCACTCCACCTATAGCATTCGCACCGAAAAGTGCGCTGCACCCACCACGTATCACCTCGACGCGATCCACCATTCCCGCAGGTATCTGCTCCAATCCATAGACACTTGCCAATGAGGAAAAAATTGGTCGTGAGTCAAGCAGTATCTGGCTGTATTGCCCATCCAGGCCATTGATGCGAAGTTGTGGCACACCACAGTTGCTACACGACATCTCGACCCTCAGACCTGGCTGAAAGCCAAGCACATCAGCCATCGAGTTTGAACAAGTATTTTCGATGACTAAAGGCGAAATCACATTCACTATGGTTGATATTTCCTTTCTCTTGCTGGCATACTTGCTGGAGGATACAACTACTTCGTCAAGCATATAACTGGTCTCTTCCATGCTCACGTTGCAAACGTATACGGAATCGTCTACAACATTGACAGTCACTTCCTTGGTTTCATATCCCATAAGTGAGAAAACTATGGTTTGTTGACCTAAAGGGACGTTTTTAAGGAAATAGTGTCCGCTCTCGTCGGTCGTGCACCCTATTGTAGTGCCTTTCAGCTGGACATTGATATAACACAGGTATTCACGGGTATTTGCGTCGGTTACATAACCTGCTATGTGCGAATTGGTTTTGGCAAACAGGAGTATGGGGTACATACACAATGCAGCCATACAAAATAATCTTCGTATTGTTGACATATCTGATACAAATTAAGAATCTCTTTCTCAAACGAAAGAAATCATGATGAATAAAAAAGTAGCAATGGTTCTCTTGTGCGGATAATCAACCGATAAAAGGCGGAGCCCTGCCCGACTGGTATTGAACATCGGCTTTGAATATTGGGGCAGTACACCCCTGACCGATAATGCCGATGAGGTGGAAAAACGCTTCCAACCCTCCACCAATATGCGCCTTGATAAATTGCAACTGCGAGCTAAGAGCCGATATCAGTGTAATTTGAGAGGCAGAATGCTCACCGTCCGAACTGTCGTGATGGTGATTGTTGTGCATGTGAGAATGCACGATGACCACCCCATTGATAATGTGTGTATGATAGAACAGCGTGGCATTACCATAGTACGCAACAAACAGCAACAGCATCGCCATCGCCATAAGTTCCCTGATATGTGCCTTCCTCTTATTCATTCCGGCTGCAAAGGTACGACTTTTTCCTGATATGGTCAGAAATTCAAAAGGAATCGTTCCTCTTTTACCCCAACCTCAATTCCGTGAGTTGGCAACCAACAAATTGATCAACATATTATTGACATTATTCATGGCAAAATGTTGCTCTTGTCATAAATTACTTCGTATTATTCCTTAGAAGCTGTTTAGGTGGGTTCTATAAATTCAACGTAAACATGAAATATTTTGAAAATATACTTTTCTGTGATTTTGGCCGTTTTTGGTCATCTTGCTGTTTGCTTTGCAGACCTGTCTTGGCCTCGGCAGAGTCCAAGCGAGCTTGGCCTCT
>JAZUIX010000108.1:0-2013 GCA_045642445.1 Bacteroidales bacterium
TATCGGAGTACAATCGTTTGAAAACATCGTTGAACGCGGCTATGTGTATGTAGACAAGACCGACCTCGTCTATGACTTGGCAAAAGAGCATGTATGCCTTCTCTGCCGCCCTCGCCGTTTTGGCAAGAGCCTGCTTATCTCAACGCTGGATGCCTATTTCAAAGGGCGCAAGGAGTTGTTTGCAGGCCTTCGCATGGAGCAGCTGGAGCAGGACTGGACGGTGTACCCCGTGTTCCGTATCGACTTTGCTGGTGCCGATTTTCACAACCCCGAAGAACTGGCATGCAAGCTCGATTTTCTGTTGAGGGGATGGGAGAGGGAGTATGGTGTAGAGGAAAAGGCTTGTACTTTTTCGGACAGGATGCAGATTGTTCTTCGTGAGGCGCGAGTGAAGACGGGCCATAAGGCGGTGGTGCTGATTGACGAATACGACAAACCTTTGTTGGACGTGATTGGGGAGGATTTGGAACAGAAACACCGTGACATACTGAAGGGTTTCTATGGAACTTTCAAAGCCGCCGATGAGGACTTGCGGTTTGTGCTGCTGACGGGTGTGACCAAGTTTTCGCAGATCAGCGTCTTCTCGGGCTTCAACCAGCCCAACGACATCAGCCTCGACCCGCACTATGAGGCCATTTGCGGCATCACCGAAGAGGAACTTTACAGCGTTTTTGACGAATCAATCGAGGCTTTGGCCGCCAAACGAAAGCTGAGTGTGGATGAGGCAAAAGATCTGCTCAAACGTCAATACGACGGCTACCACTTCAGTGAGGAAATGACCGATATCTACAATCCTTTCAGCCTGATATACGCCTTTGATAAAAAACAATTGGAGGATTACTGGTATCGTTCAGGGACTCCAACATTCTTGGCAAAGTTAATCAGCGGTCACAACATCAATATGGACAAGTTGCTCGCCAAATCGTATCCGACAACTATGTTCATCGATTATCGTGCCGATATTTCCGACCCACTGGCCATGTTGTACCAGAGCGGATATATCACCATCAAGGATTACGACTCCGAAGACAGGGTCTACCGTCTCGACTACCCCAACGCCGAGGTGCGAAGAGGGTTCACCGACCTTGTGGCCAACGACTATTACGGTAAAAATGTCGAGTTAACCCCCTGGACGGTGGGCGTCAGCCGATGCCTTCGTGAGGGACGTTTGGATGACTTGCAGGATTTGTTCGTAAGTTTCTTTGCCGACATCGACTATCAGGCGCACCAAAAACTCAAGGCGCTCAGCTATGAGGAGCATTTTCATTATACTTTCTACCTCATCATGAAGATCCTCTCCTGTTACCGTCCTTTGATTGAGAAGCAGAACAGCCGTGGCCGCTGCGACATGGTGGTGGAAACGCCAAAATATGTCTATATTTTTGAGTTCAAACTGAACGGCAAGGCCGACGAGGCCCTGCAGCAGATAGCCGACAAAGGCTATGCCGAGCCCTATCAGGCCGACTCAAGACAGGTGTATCGCATCGGCGTAGGCTTCAGCCAGGAAACAAACGGCATAGCCGAGTGGATGGTGGAATAGGTCTCAAACAATCATTACTAAGTGATGGGGTGTTTTTGCACCTCAAGAGTGATTGTTGGTTGTTATTTTAGCACTTCGATCACTCCTTGGTGCTGGGTGGCGATAGTGATGCCGTGAGCCTTGAAGATGTAGAAGTAGGTGCCTGTGGGGATGCGGTCGGCGGCGGGGTCCCACCAGTCTTCTTCTTTGGAAATGTTGGTGCGGTGATAGACACGTCGGCCCCAGCGGTTGAAGATGGACAGCTCGTTGTATTTGAAACAGTTGTTTTCAATCAGTCCTCCGATGACAAAGCGGTCGTTGATGCCGTCGCCATTGGGGGTTACCACGTTGCCGAAGGAGAGGGTGGTGTCGCAATGGTCGCCTTCCCAAAAGATGTAGAGGCTGTAGTGTATGGTGCTGTCGCAGCCGGCTTGGTTGTAGGTGTGGTAGAGGTAGTCGGATATGGTGTCGGTAAACAATGTGTCGAAAATGGG